>NZ_JACJQO010000008.1 GCF_014696715.1 Pseudanabaena sp. FACHB-2040 | reverse complement strand
AGCATTCCGTTCGACTTGCATGTGTTAAGCACGCCGCCAGCGTTCATCCTGAGCCAGGATCAAACTCTCCATAATAGAAAATTCGAACCAGATGCTCTCATCCGGTTAACTCTCGCTTTGACCTAAGTCAAAACTCATTCTTAATTGACGAGAATTAATAAACTGGCTTCCAAACTTATTCTCTTGTCTAGGTTCTTTTGGCCTTTTTTTGGCCACCTCTATATATTGCCTTATAAACAGCCCCTCTGTGTAGAGGAGAACTAGAAATAATTGGGTATTTGCCCTACCTCTAGTTGTCTCTGCTTGCTAGGACACTATATGTGGTGCCCTCTCGTTGGCCGCTTGTTAAGCTTAGCAGACTTATTCCCTTTTTGTGACGTGTAAAACAAAAAAATGTAAATTCTGCTGTCCTTGCTTTCAGCAATGGAAGCATTAGGATCAAGTAGCGCCTGCTAGCTTAGCAACCAAACTCAACTTTTAGCACTCTGCTTTGGGCAGCGGTTACTCTTACTAGGTCCAGTCTCTCGTCAAAACGGTTAAGCACCAGAGCATTTCTGCCATTGAGCGACATTTCTCTGCTATCCATAAGATTCACCCGCCTGCTTCCCCTTGATGTTTTCGATCTACTCAGCCTGGCTAGGGAGACGTTACATCCTGGGTAAGAGTGCATAATGACAAAATCCTGAGCCTACTCATACACGCGACTCAGTTGCAGTATTTTATAAGTTGCATACTTCTAAACCTCTGAGCCAAGCGGTACTGCGCGTGGGAGGATTGTTTTGTCCTGTAGCGAACTTGCCGGGCTCCACTGAGGTCGATACGGCACTTGCTACAACGGAATACGCCGTCCCTGTTCCTTGTTTTGGATTGAAGTCAGCGCCTCCAGCAGCATTTGGTTTTGGGCTTCGGTGCCCACCGTAATCCGTAGCTTGTCATCTAGGCCAGGCTGCTTGAAGTAGCGCACCAAAATGCCTCGCGCCTTTAATGCGTGATACAAATCCTCAGCATTTTTGTCTGGCGGTGTTACCAGCAAAAAGTTGCCCTGGGATTCTGGCACTGTGAACCCTAGCTGCTTAAGGTCAACCTGGAGCTTAGTACGCGAGGCTTTGACTTTTTCGGCATAGGCTGTTTTGTAAGGCTGATCTTGCATAGCGGCAGTGCCGAGCGCGGTTGCAATCACATCAATGTTGTAGCTGTCTTTAAGCTTGAATATGCCTGCCAGCAGCGCTGGTTGAGCAATGCCAAAGCCCAGCCGCAAACCTGCTAGGGAATAGCCCTTCGACAGTGTGCGCAGCACAATCACGTTCTCAAACTCCTCGACCAGTGGCAGGGCCGAGTACTCAGCAAAGTCCGTGTAAGCCTCGTCAATGGCGAGTACACCTGAGACCTGCCGGGCCAGTTCTCTCAGGTCGGTTAGCGGTACTAAATGCCCTGATGGGCTGTTGGGCGAGGCGATCAAGGTAAGCGATCCCTGGGCAGCTATCAGTTCCTCCAGCGGCAGCTGCATCCCTTCTGAGTAGGGAATTTCTACCACCTGAGCAGACTGCATGGCGGCCAGCGTCGGGTACAGCACATAGGTTGGGGTTGGGTAAACAACTTTGCGATCGCAACCCTCCGCACAGGCGCGCACCAGCAGGTTCAACAGCTCATCACTGCCATTAGTCACCACTACCCACTCAGCGGGCACGCCCAACGCCTGACTTACTGCCTGACAAAACTCCCTAGCGTAGGGATCGGGGTAACGCCGCAGCCATTCGCTGTCTAAGCTTCGTAGTACCTCAATGGCTTTGGGGGAAGGCGGGTAAGGATTTTCGTTGGTATTAAGCTTAATGATTGGGCTGCCTGGAGGGGGCTGCTCACCAGGAGTATAGCCCGTCATCGCATCAACGGCAGGGCGAAAGTAGCTCATAGACAAGAGTCGCTAGCGCTAGCCAGGGCAGACAGCCTACACATTATAAGACGACGCCGCTAGAAGACGGCCTGCCATGATCGGCAGTGTATCGCCTGAGAAGCTGACAATTGGCAGTTCAGCGGCAGTCGTCTGGTTTGGTCCAACAGTTATTTAGCATTCACTACCTCAAGCGCGTTTGAACCCCTCTCACCTCGCATACTCACCAGCCCTTAACCTCAGCCTACAAGGAGCTACCCCTAAAACGATGAGCCTTAACCTGCCGCTGATCTTGCTTCTTGCGACTCTGCACTTAAGCGCAGGTTGCTAGCACTGGCCTAAATTTTTGACGGGTGCTGCCTTGGCAGGCAATGTCAGGCGGGGTCGCAATCTCATATGTCTTTCTCGATATCTTGCCCGAGTTAGGCGAAGCCCAAAGGATTTTGTCGGGAGTTGCGATCGCAGCCAAGAGCGTCTACCTATTGGGATTGCTAGGATTGCTCCTATTCTACGGTTTCAGCAACCAGCAGCGTCCAGAATTGCAGTTTGGAGTGACAATTGCTGCCTACGCCCTCTACACCTTGCTGTTTAGCTATCTGCTCAGCCATACTGCTAGACCCATTGATTGCCTACTCCTATTCATCGCTATTGGTTTGCATTACTAGGTCAAAGACCACAGTTTGCATCAGCACTACCCCCAACAATACCAGCGGCAGGAACGGTGGATTTTAGTCGGCACGCTATTGCTAGGGTGGGGCTAGGGCCATTTGGAATTGTCATTAGCGGCTTACACGAACAGGGCTAAGCCTGGAGCCTTGCCGCGATTCAAGCTTTCCCAGCAGGCGGTGTTATTTTCAACGTGCTTACCCATGGGATCTCAACGAAAGGTAATCCGTTTTGGCTCTTTACCCTAGGTGTTCTGGGCTATGCGTTGATTCTGATGCAGGGCTGAGCCTGCCCAGGAGTCAGGCCAGGACTCAGGGGAAATGATGCCGAGAAATTTGGGCTGCTTTGAAAGGGAGATAATCCTGAAGCCATTGCGCTTATACCTGCACCTTTCTAACAATCCTAGATATAAAAATGCGCTCTAAAGAAGAATCTAAACCAGCAAGAACTTTAAGCAAGTCCTAATCACTCTCTCAGCGAAAATTAAAGTTACTCCTTATTAATAGCAGTGTCATTTCTTTGTAGAAGTAATGACCTTGAAACCTCATACCAGGGAAATGCTCGGTGAATCAAAATCATTTAAACCATCCTTCAAAATTAGCTGCTCTACTTGAAGTCCTGGCAGTAACTCTGTTGACTTTGGTACCTTCTACTACAGCATTGGCTCAAAGTGAACCAATGACAATCGATGAGATTGCTCCTGCACCACCTGAAGTAGGAGCTGGAATTCCTGGTACTTATTTTGGTCCAGCGCCATCTGAGGTACAGCGTGAACTTATTGGCCCTTATCAACTTCTCAAAGCAGGTCGAGTTGATCAACAAGCAAATACGGTAACTCTACCACTCTATCAAGGACGGTTGCAGGATGGACGAAGCGTTTGGTACGTTCTTACAGACACTACTGATCAAAGAAATACTGAGGCATTAGGCCTCAATTTTTCAGCTAAATTGGCTTATGCAGAAGTAGGTCAGGCCGTGCGAAACGCGGTTCTCGATCGAGAGGGAATGTTGGTCTTTGAGAATGGCGCAGTAGACTTTAGTCCTGTGCGATCAATAGAGCCTGGCAGCCCAAATGCTTTTCCACCGGAACAGGCTCAACCCGGATCGGTAGGCGATCGCAACTATACTCCCCTAGTACGCATTGCAAACGCCAATGGGCATATCTATAATGCTCCAATCATTGCGTTTGACGTTAGTGCAGAAGAAATCTCGTTTCCTAATGGCAACCCAGATTATCGTCTAGTGCACGATAAAGTGGTCAAGATTGATCCAGCCGCGATGACAGTAACGCTCAACCTTACACCCGGTATGAGCTTTGCTCGACCTGTTTTGTACATTAGCTTTGACTCAAATGACGCTGTAGCAGCCACATTAGAAGCTTCAACGTTGGCACCTGGGTTAAGTGACGTTAGGATAGGGGGCGATGATGGTGCCTTCAGTGCAGTGGAGCGGCTTTTCGTATTTGCAAACGGTCCTACGGGTCGGAACAATCCTCAGCGACAAGGATTAAACAGCGCAATTGTGGACGGCAATGGTCCCATTAACATCTTCGGAGGAGTTCCTACAATTGCGCTAGACTATAGTCCGCTGTGGGATCTTAATTTAGGAGAATGGACGACTGAAGCCATCGATCAGGGCTACCGTTCTCGATTGTTAGAAGAGTTTCAAATTCTACGCTTTGTGCAACAAGGTTGGATTACGGGACCTAATGGTGCGGCGTATGGATCAACTGGCATCATCGTCAATTGTCCGTTGGTAATGCGCTTACTATAAAGGCAATCGAATAAATGAGCTAAACCTAAAATTGAATTAGTGATAGACAGTTTGTGCTGTGGAAAGACAGCAATCGTGGTGTCATGGCTGCTGTCCTACCCCTCTTTTACATTAGGCAGGAGAAAACACAGGGTTGCGATGAGGCTTTGTAAAAGTGGGCAGGAAAACTAATTCACTAGACTTGTCAGTTGCTCAAAGCCTAGTCTGAGAAAAGGGATAGGAGAAACCTTTAGCTACTGTTTGAGCCCATTGAAACAAATCACCGGTTGAATGACTAAGCGCAGATTGTTGAGCAGGCTCTTTCACCCCCACTGGCTATCCCATCAAAGATGCTGAACAAATTTTTGGTGCTGATTGGGTAAGCGTCATTGAAGGCATCGGCAAACAAACTGACTATCAGGAACGCACGCATGACCAACTCTCACCACGTCTCAATTCGGTCGTAGTGGGTCATGCGAACAAAGCCTTGGGCCAAAGTGCTGGCTCCCGATGACTCTGGTTGTTGGTGAGACGCCGCAAAAGCTGCTCCTCCTCTGGTGCCAGACTTTCCGATGGCTGTAAGACAAGCCAAGCAGTTCGCCTAACACTTAATGGTCTAGCCCAAGGGGCAACCACAACTGGCAGCTGCTCAACAATCCACCGATGGTATTGCCGATTGAGGCAGAAGAATTTGCAGACCGCTAGTACAGTGCTCAACGTGAACTGGACCATAGAAATCTCTGCCTAAACCATGATGAAAATCGCACCATCAATCGACCTTTAGGTGAAGACGACCGCGAACTTGGCGCTCTACGATAGAAGCGGCGAACTTTTTTTGAATAAATTAAATTGCTATGAGTTTGCGTGGTCGCTTCAATCAGCTTAGCGGACAGACACGCTTTGTTGTATGTCGCGTTTTTGTGCATCTTTCAGGCCGAGAAGTAGCACCACTGTTGGGCGTACTTAATCAGGCTGGACGTGAGGCGGTCGATTCAAAAGGGGATATGCCAGTGTTGGGCGAACAACTCGTGCGAGTTTGTGAAACCTTGCTGGAGTATGACACTTTTTGGCAATCAGCAGCCAATGAAGGAGACGTAGTTTGGGATGAAGGCGAAGCTGGAGATTACATAAACGAACTATTTACCGACTCGGCTGGACGTTATGGTAGTTCAGCAGACTTTGGCCCAAATAGCAGCGAAAATTTCGCAATCCCCATGACACAAAATGTGGTTGTCATGATTACAGCTGCCTTTGAAGGCGAAGCACCTGAATTAGAAGCCAATCTAGCTGACATCCATGCATTAAGAACAGGTTTAAAAGCTCTAATCGATCTGAACTATAGGGGAACCTTACGAGCAATTCAAATACATTTTTCCCCTGCCCAAGTAGGAGACGAACTCACGTCGGACCAACTGATTGAAAGCTTCCCTGAACTCATTCCCCTTTAATTCTTCTGATTTGGCACAATTTCCTCTTAACTACAATGATACGTAAACTTTCTGCTTCCTTAATAGCATTGACTCTAGTGTGGTCGTCGGTTGCCTGCTCTAGCCTAGAAGGATACTCCACTTCGCAACCGGCACCGCAGCTCCCGCAAGAAACGACTGCCCCTGCTGCTGTCAGCTCAATCACAGACGGAGTTTATCCTGTACAGCAAGCCACCTACGACGACAGTTTGGGTGAATATAGCCTGATACTGCTCAACACTGAGCCTGGGCAGTCGTTGTTTCGCAGCGCCAATTTACCATTAGCGCGCCTAACAGATGAAGAAATTTCTGCTGGCAAATTGAGCGAATTGCGCGTTGAGCAAGGACAACCTGCGCTGTATCTGACACCCGATTTCCGAATTGAATACGTTCACAACGTCACTGAAACTCAAATCGATCCGCAGAGCGGACAGGAAGAAGTCGTCATTGTTCGTCAAGAGCCAAGCTTTTGGACGCCGTTTGCAGGAGCGTTAGCGGGTCAGGTGGTGGGCAACTTACTCTTCCGTCCGCAATATTACCTTCCGCCGGTTTATCGACCGGGAATAGCACTGGTAGGCTATGGCGGTTATGGACGTAACTATAACGAAGCTGTTTCGCGTTATCAGTCACGCTACCAAGCACCTCCTGCTGAATATCGGAACCGTCAGTTTCGGGCGAGCGGGCGACTGCGCTCGACTAATGGCAATGCCCCACGCGTTAACACCAACCGACCCTCAGGCAGCGGCTTCGGCAATAGCAATCTGCGACGCAATAACCGACGGACTGAGCGGGCTCGGCCTTCGGGCGGAGGTTTTGGCAGTTCGCGCCCACGCCGCTCGGCTCCACGTCGTGGTTTTGGTGGCAGACGACGGTAATGATGCACACAAAAGCTGATTTCTGAAGCTGATGTGCTGCCCTCACTCGCCGTTCTTAGTTTCGCATTTTCACCAGCTACCGCTTCTGGTCTACGAGTCTTGCTTAGAAGCGACGGGGCAGCTTTGCATTCGTTAACCCAAGCAGCCAAGTTGAGCTAGATAGGAGCGGCGTTTGGGGTGAGTAGGCTTGTAATTTCTTTTAAGTGTCTGGTCGGTTACAGTATTTTTCAATAATTTCCAGCAGGGTATTGAGTAGTTTATTTGTCCTCAATCCAGGGTCTGGGAGCCGCATCTAACTAACGGCTTTCAGATAGAGGGGTGGGGCTCATCTATCTATAGGGATACCATGCTAAAAACAATCGGCGGTGCAGCGGCGACACTTATATCACTGGGGGTAGTTTCCTCAGAAGCGGCTCTAGCTGCGACTTTTAGCTTACAAAGTGCCAGCATCAAGGACATCAATAGAGTCTTTGATCAGGGGGTTCTCAACTCGGAACAGCTCGTCCGGCTCTATCTCAATCGGATTGAGGCATACGATGACACTGGACCTGCTATTAACTCGGTGCTTACCACTAACCCCCAGGTGTTAGAAATTGCTAAAGCCCTTGATCTGGAGCGGCAGACCACAGGCCCAAGAAGTCTTTTGCACGGTATTCCGATTCTGCTTAAGGACAATCACGATACGTTTGATATGCCCACTACGGGCGGTTCTGATGCCCTAGCAGGATCTATTCCTGACAACGATGCCTTTGTGGTTGATCTACTACGAGATGCGGGCGCGATTATTTTTGGCAAGGCGGAGATGGACGAGCTTGCTATCTCAGGGTCGGGCTACAGTTCTCTAGGCGGACAGACCTATAACCCCTATAACCTGCTACGGCAGTCGGGCGGCTCTAGTGGTGGAACCGGGGCTGCCATTGCCGCTGGCTTTGCCACCTTGGGTACCGGCAGCGACACGGGTGGCTCTATTCGCACGCCCTGCTCTTTTCAGGCGTTGGTGTGTGTGCGGCCCACTCGTGGTCTGTTAAGTCTAGACGGCATTATCCCTTTCGTATTGTCCAGGGATGCGATTGGTCCAATGGCTCGTTCGGTGGAGGATGTCGCTATTGCCCTTGGGATAATGGCAGAATTTGACCCAAACAATCCCACGCTACAGACGCCAATTGCAGCACCTCCGGTCGAGCTAGATAAGTTCTATGACGACTACACGCAGTTTCTGGATAAAGGCACACTCAAAGGGGCGAAGCTAGGCCTGGTCACTAACTACATTGGTGAGGAGAACGGGGTTGATCCTGAAGTTACTCAGCTAGTGCGAGAGGCGCTTGCCACGATGAAGGGGTTGGGGGCAGAGGTCTTTGAGATTTCCTTTGAAAATGATTTTCTAGCCACCTTAAGCGGGCTGTACGGTACAGCCATTCCGGTTGAGCAGAAGGTGTATTTGGAGGAATATCTAGCGACGACTGGTCCGAACTATCCAAAAACAATTGATGATCTGATTGCGGCTCTGGAATCTCCGGAAGTGGCAGAGTCGGAGACTCCTTCGCGAATTTTAGGCACGCTGCGCGGCTCAGCCACCTCGGAGGGTTTAACTGATCCTGATTATGTTGAAGTGGCCGAGGTATTAACGCCCCTTGTGCGGGGCACGCTTCTCGATACGCTAGATTCTCTCAGCCTAGATGCGTTTGTTTTCCCCACGATTGGCACATTTGCGCGTCCGGTTCCTGGCGTCACGGACCCAACTTTTGTCAGCCTGCCTGGGTCTCCACCTGCTAGACAAGTTGAGTTTGCTAGCTCTGTTGGTTTACCCGATATTACGGTGCCCATTGGGTTTGGTACTCAGGGCCTACCACTTACGCTCTCAATGACGGGTCGTCCCTACAGTGAGTCAAAACTTCTTGGGCTAGCGTATTCTTTGGAGCAGGCAACAAAGGCTCGCAAGCCGCCTGCACTCACCCCTGCGCTTGCGGGTGAGGTATTTGAATACACGCCGATTCCGGAGCCAGAAGTAGAAATGGCACTGATCGCTTTGGGCAGCGCTCTCTTGGGGTATAAGCTCCTCAAGCGGAGCCGAACGACTGCTCGCGCTTAGGTTTTTGCTGGAAAGTCCCTGCTTGCAGCTGCAAGCAGGGACTTTTGCGATCGCAATCTGCAACTGCGTTCCTGTTGATGCAGTGACCTAATTACTCATTTCTTTGTCTAAGTGATTTTGCACATTTGCAGTACATTCCATCCGTAACACGAGCGTTTCTGTTACAAGGGAGAGACAAACAGGTTTTCTCACCCTTATGACAGCCACCCTCAACCCCTACCTCACTGGTAATTTTGCTCCTGTAGAGACAGAGTTAACTGTCGATGAGTTGCTTGTCGTGGGCGAGTTACCAGCCGAGCTTAATGGGATGTTTGTTCGCAATGGTCCCAATCCGCAGTTTTCACCACTGGGGCGCTACCACTGGTTCGATGGGGATGGAATGCTGCATGGCGTTCACATCCAAGACGGCAAAGCGAGCTACCGCAATCGCTATATTCGGACGCAGGGGTTTGAGCAGGAGCGACAAGCAGGGCGGGCCGTGTTTGGTGGCTTGCTTCAACCTTCTGAAGCAGGCTTCAAAAACGTGGCCAATACAGCGCTCGTGTGGCATTGCGATCGCATGTTGGCGCTTTGGGAAGGGGGGGAACCGCACGCGATCAACGTGCCTAGCCTAGAAACAATCGGCACACACACCTTTAACGGCAAGCTGACCTCTCCTGTGACTGCCCATCCCAAAGTGGATCCGGTGACAGGGGAAATGATGTTTTTTGGCTATTCGCTGGCCCAACCGCCTTACGTCAAATACAGTGTCGTGTCGGCTGAGGGAGACCTGCTGCGAACTGTTCCAATCGATCTGCCGGTTGGAGTGATGATGCATGACTTTGCCATCACAGAGCACTACACCCTTTTCATGGATTTACCCCTCACATTCCGGATGGAGCGGCTGCAACAGGGAGAACCTGCCTTTGCCTTCGAGCGAGATCGTCCCAGTCGATTTGGGATTCTGCCCCGACATGGAGACAGCGGGACGATTCGCTGGTTTGAAGCACCCAGCTGCTATGTCTTCCATACCCTAAATGCATATGAGGATGGGGATGACGTTGTTTTAATGGCTTGTCGCACAGGTAGCACAAGCGTTTTGGGGGCGTCTCCCGGTTCTCACGAGGGAGACAATCGCCAGGTTGGCAGCGACGTGCCGTTGCTCTACCGGTGGCAGTTTAACCTGAAGACAGGCGCTGTGCAGGAACAGACACTCGACGATCGCGCCTGCGAGTTTCCTCGCATTAATGAGCAGTATTTGG
Organism: Pseudanabaena sp. FACHB-2040; assembly: GCF_014696715.1. Classification (NCBI taxonomy): domain Bacteria; kingdom Bacillati; phylum Cyanobacteriota; class Cyanophyceae; order Pseudanabaenales; family Pseudanabaenaceae; genus Pseudanabaena; species Pseudanabaena sp. FACHB-2040. The sequence continues at coordinate 231,384 of NZ_JACJQO010000008.1, read as the reverse complement.
GTAGGCAGTCTCGCTATGGCTATGCTGGCCAGAGTGCTCCTACCGAAATGCCGAAGTTTGATGGATTACTGAAGTTTGACTTGGACAATCAGGACGTTCAGGTTCATTCGTTTGGAGCCGGACGCTATGGTGGGGAAGGGGTCTTTGTACCACGACCAGGCGCAACCGCCGAGGATGATGGCTGGTTGATGACCTTTGTGCATGATGAAGCGCAGAACATGTCTGAGTTAGTCATCGTCAGCTCGCAAGCAATGACGGATGAAGCCATCGCTCGCATTCAAATGCCGCAGCGGGTTCCTTATGGCTTTCATGGCACCTGGGTTTCCCTGCCGTAAGGCTAATGATTTAGTTTTAACTCAAGCCTGCCACATCCAACTAAACAGAAACAGAGCCCCCAAGAAAGCTTCTGCCACCACGCCGCCAATATTCTTAACGGTGATGCTGTGGTCAACGATGCTCGATATCAACCGTGCAGCGGCAGCCACCAGAGAAGCCACCCCTAGGACTGTAAAGGCATCTGTAGACTGCAACCACAAGCAGGTGGCTCCTAGTCCCAAAAAGAAACTGCCTAGAGTTGAGCGAATCTCAGAAATTCCGACTGGGGCAATAGGGCCTAGACCCACGAAGGCGGCCATTGTTTTGGGAAAAAGCAGCGCTGCTCCCCCTAACAACATCAAGAGAACTGCCGCTATATTGGGAGCAATCTGAATGAGAGTTTCCACAGGCACAACAGAATTAGAACTCTCTCTATTGGGGGCTATCAGGACTGGGGCAGGGTACTGTCTGTTGGTAGACTTCCTGGTTCCTCTAGCGCTCCTACCTCTCAATCTGCCGGGCAAAGGACAACAGATGATCCGCAACGACCTGAGGTCGATCGAAGTGGGGAACATGCCCGGCTCCCTCAACCCAAACCAGTTGACTACCGGCAATTGCTTGCTCAAACCGGGTGGCATCTACCGTTCCTAAGACACCATCTGTTTTTCCCCACAAAATGAGGGTGGGATGAGTGACTTGAGCCATGCGATCGCTCAAGTTCGCGTAACCCCCACTTTTGGTAAAGGATGCGATCGCATCCTTCCACCCTGGCATTTCCTGATGCAGCAGCGAGCAGCGCAGGGCGTCCAGCAGGCTTACATCCAATATCGGTAAGACTGAGGCAGCAGCCAGAGCAGCATGCTTGCGAAAATACAGCCAATCTGCGCCTAGTTCGATCAGTGGACTTGGGAGAAACTGCCCCACAGGAAAGCTGCCAGAAAAGCCAACGCTATCTATAAGAACGAGCGATCGCACCCAGTCCGGACAATACAAGGCAAAGTCAATCGCGACGGCTCCCCCCAAAGAGGCTCCGACCAAAATTACAGGTCGCCCGATCCAGGCTTTTACAACGCTAAGCAGATGTTGCCGGATCGTCTGGGGATTGACCGCCAGCGTAGCCGTGTATTCGGTAAATCCTGAGCCCAACAGGTCAGTTGCCCAGATTTCGTGACGGTGTGTCAGTAGGGGAAGTAACCGCCGAAATTCTAACAGGGAACTGTCGAATCCGTGCAGCAGCAGAATAGGAACCGTGCCAGGGGAAAGAGGTGATGAATCAGACGGGTAATGGACATAAGCGGTTGCGATCGCTGTTGTACTTTGCCTAACCGGCACTTGAACAACACGACGCTGAATTTGTTGCAGCAGGGCGATAGCCTCCACATCCTGGATCTCACAGGTGGAGGACGGTAGAAAATGAGCAAACATGCGTCTCAATCCAAAGCAGGCAGCCTTGCCAGTATCAGATTCCAAAGTGGCGAGGCCGCTATATCCTACAACCCTAGGCTGAAGGTTTTTAAGACATCACTAGGGAGCCAGAGCAGATTGAGGCGGCAGAGGATAGGCCGCGAAGTAGGTGCTACCGCGTCAGCCTAAACCTGCAGGGGAAAAGCGGCAGCGAGATTATGAGGTGCCTTAGTTTACGGGTGCTCCATCCAGTCAAAGACTTGGTTGAGTTGCCGGGTGCTGATCAGCCCATACTGCCACAGCACCATCGGCAGCAGATTCGTTGCCTGACCTGCTTGGCGCAGTCCCAGTGCGATCGCATCGGTTGGCACTGCCAGCGTCTCTTTTAGGTATTCAATCAGGCGGTTGAGCTTCGAGGCTGACATGGTCAAAGGGAAAGGGGATAACAATTAGTACATCAGTATAGCGGGCCTGCCACAAAGCGAACCATGCCTACGGAGAGAATTTATAACCCCAGTAGAAAGACTGCCGGGGCTGCTTCAGTTATAAGAAATACCCATACAGAGCTATTGCTCCAGGTCTACTGTAAGGGTTTTTTCCCAGCAGGGCTGTAAACCATCGGTAAAGCCTCATGAACCTAGGCTAAATTCTGTTTGGTCTAATGATGTTAGTGAGGATAGGACGGGATGCTGCTAGTTTGGCGGCTCTCTCCGCCCTCTGCTTAAGCTTAGCCCGTCTGACCTTTGCTAAGACTCAGCTCTCCAATTGAACCGCATCATAAAGGAGGGCAATAGGCAACTCAAATCCTATGCTCTCCAGCTTGAGCGTATCTCCATCCTGATAGGGGTAGTAAAGCCACAGCCGCCCTTCACCCCGACGGTAGATCTCAACGCCGATTTGCGTGGAACTGATCAGGACATATTCTTCTAAGCTTGGCAGGCTACGGTATTCCTTGAACTTGTTCCCCCGGTCAAAAGCTTCTGTTCCAGGGGAGAGCACTTCGACGATGAGTTTGGGGTAATGAATGGCGTTGACGGCAGTTCGGTCGCGCTCATCACAGCTCACGACTAGGTCAGGGTAACGGTAGATCGGCGGAGCAACGTTGACTTTGGCATCAGCGATATTAATTCGGCAGCCCTGAGCCCGAATATGGGGGTATAGGGCCGTGAGCAGGTTGACGGCAATATCGTTATGGGGCAAGCTGCCACCTGTCATGGCATAGACTTCGCCGTTGACGTACTCATAGCGAAGCTCCTGGCAGGGTTCCCACTCCAGGTATGCTTCAACGCTCATTTTCTGCGGCTGGGCTGTGGCAATCATATCTTTAAGAACTGCCGAATGTTTTTATTATGAAGCAGCTGAGATGGGGAACAACAGCTTATCGCTCAGACGCGCCTTCTAGCTCAAAACTTACTAACTACTAATTACTCTTAATAAGTCCCCTCAGAGGCTAGTACAAAGCTAATAGAACCTACAAGGAGCAGTAGGTCAGTTTGCTTGGCCTGCATTGAATTTGTCTTGAATTTGCTTAAACTGGCACCGTACATTGGAGTCTTCTCGCATAAGCTTCCAGTGGCTGAGACGGCCGCAGCAATAGTTCAACTAGGGCTTCTGGGGGCACGGGGCGACTGAAGTAGAATCCTTGGCCCTCGTGACAGCCCCGGGTTTGTAAATAATCGAGCTGTGCCTGGGTTTCAATCCCCTCTGCCGTGATGCTGAGACGAAGACTTTTAGCCAGGGCAATGATGGCATCAGTTATCGCTGCGCTATCAGGATGAGAGAGCGTATCCTGCACAAAGGAGCGATCAATCTTCAGCATGTCCACGGGAAAGCACTTCAGGTAGTTCAGAGAAGAATAGCCGGTGCCAAAATCGTCGAGGGCCAGCACTACTCCCAAGTCTCTGAGCCGCTTCAGCGTTGAAACTGAGCGCTCAATGTCATCCATTAGAAAGCTTTCAGTCACTTCTAGCTCCAGGTAGGCTGGATCTAGCCCACTCTTCTGCAAAATCTGGCTAACAATGTTTACCAGATTCGGTTGTTCAAACTGCCGGGCTGAGAGGTTCACAGACATGCGCAGGGGCGGCAGTCCGGCCCGCTGCCAGAGCCGACACTGAATACAGGCCTGCTGCAAAACCCATTCTCCAATCGCTACAATCAGCCCATTCGCTTCTGCAATTGGAATAAACTGGGCTGGGGAAACCATTCCTCGAATGGGGTGCTGCCACCGAACCAAAGCTTCAACTGCAGTCACCTGCCCCGTGCGCAAATCCACCAAGGGCTGGTAATAGACAATCATCTCATTGCGCTCCAAGGCCCCATAGAGATCATTTTCTAAGGCTAGGCGTTCTTGCAGTTGGGCATTGAGTTCGGGAGAATAAAACTGATACTGGCTGACTCCCTGCTGCTTGGCCTGGGTTAGGGCCATCTGGGCTTGCTGCAACAGCTGATCAATCTGCTGGCTGTCTTCAATGCTCATCAGGGACAAACCGATGCTAGCTGTGATGTGAAGCGATCTGCCTGCTAGTAAAAAAGGCTTGGCCAGGGTACTGAGCAGCAGTTGAGATAGCTTTACCAAGCTTTCTAAAGAGGGAATATCGATTCGGGCGATCGCAAATTCATCCTTGCCCAGGTAGGCCAGAAGATCGCTTGAGCCAATGTTGTTTGTTAACCGCTGAGCCACCGTTCTCAACAGCAGGCCCAGTGCCTCTTGCCCTAGCGCTTGGCTGATGCCGGTATAGTCATTGATGCTTACTACTAAGACAGCCACCATCCGCTGGTTGTGCTCAGGGCGAAGTAAGGTCTGGCAGATGCGATCGCAAAGCAGCTTACGGTTAGGCAAGCCGGTCAGATTGTCGTAGTTGCTGATGTAGTGAATTAGCTCATTGAGCTGATGTAGAGTCTGCGAGGTATCTGCCATCAGCGTACCAGCCTCATCAGCAAACTGTGTGGGCAACTCAGGCAGCTTCTGAAAGCGAAGATAGTTTCGTAAGGCTATCGAGGTCAGTCTGACCGGAGCTAGCAAGTGGTGTAGGGCATAGAGCGTAGCTGCCGTTCCGCCTAGTGTCGCTATCAGTGCCACCCCCAAGACTCCCATTGCCGTCTCCCAAGAATAAGCCGTCGAAGTGACAAAGCTAAATAAGAGAGACAGCAGAGGAATGTGAGTTCCTAGAAAGGCTACTACCATAATTTTGGTGGTGTAACTTTTTCTCAGCACCCTAAAGCGAGATAGGTACGAATAGAAGAAAAGCCTGGGATTGCTCTGCATATGAGTTTTAAGCCAGAAATGAATCAATAGGCTGTCGAAACTTTAAGCAGCAAAACGCTGGACTCATTCTTCAAACAGGCCAGCCTTAGCGAACGAAGTCAGCTTTAGAAGAAACCAGTACTTTGCTAGGAGCAATATTTCTAACGATCCTTTGCTCTTGCCTGCCAAGTTAGAGCGCAAAGGTGGAGAACTTGGGGAGAAAAGAAGGAAATTTTGATTTCCCTTCAATGGCAACTAAGCCACATTGAGACAAACTTATGCGGGCGGGCCAAGTAAAGCGATCTACTGCCCGCTTGAAGGTTCTATACCGCTTCCGCAAGTCAACGTCTCATTAGCTATCTCAGCTAGGCACTAGAAGATTCAAGCTTCCTGCCCCCATAACATCAATTTGCTACCCTGACGAATAGCAAGGCCACTACAGAGCTCAGTGTTTGATTTGACACGATAGTCTGGAATCCGTATGACATCGTATATCTACCCACACCCGATACAGGGTAGAACAGGGCGATATAAGCGTGATGTACTCTTGGCTCAAGCAGTAGGCAAACTGAAAAGCCTCTTGTCGTTGTTCAAGTTGAAAGACCATCGCCAGCCTCAAAACTGTGCCCTCATACAGAACGGCTTCGTGGATAGCGTAGTCGTCATAAAACTTGAAAACTTCAAGACTAGATACTGGAGCAATTCGAGGAAGACCCATCTACTAGCATCCTCCTCTACATTGGCGCAGCAGAGAGCCCTTTAGCCAACCTAGTAGAAACACTGACACACTTCCAAATACTTCCCTCAAAGAGTGCCCATAAACGTCCACAGTCGCTAAAACTACCTGCGTTAGTTTGAACCTTAATTGAGTAGCCCATTGAGGACTTGAATTGAAACTCTCTTCTTTTCTCCCCAAGTTCTCCACCTTTGCGCTCTAACTTAAGAATCAAGAGAAGCAAATCGCTGAAGACAAAGCTTCTGATAGCTCTTACTCAGAAGATGTTATCAATTCCTCTTCTACAGCAGCATTAACAAACTCTGTCTTTGTAGCTTGCTTCAAAAATACAGACCTCGGTTGTGTGTTCTCATTAATCGGCTAAATCCAGGTAGTTCAACTCAAAACTGCTACTAATTAGAGTTCCCTTAGTTACCAAAAGCTTCATCTATCTTGTGTGGAAGACCTTTCTAATCAATCCTTTCAAAACTTATTGCTTTCCCCACAGAAAAACATGATTAACACTTCCCTGCTCCAAGATGTCCTCCAGAATTTCGTCAGCAGTAGCTCAGAGATTCAAGGCGTTGCCCTAGTCAGCCCTGACGGTCTTGCCTTAGCTTCTGCTCTGCCCTCTGGCTTCGATGAGGAAAGAACTGCTGCTATGTCTGCAGCAATGCTCTCTCTCGGTGAGCGCATTGGTCATGAACTCGCTAGAGGTGCACTCGACCGCATTTTTGTCGAGGGAGAAAAGGGCTTTGGAGTCTTAGTCGGCTGTGGCGTCGATGCGGTTCTTCTGGTGCTAGCTAATGCCAGCGCTAAACAGGGGCTGTTGTTTCTGGAAATCAAGCGCGCTGTCTCGGAAATTCAACCGCTTGTTGCTTGATCTGTCTTGTCATCTTTGAATTCAACCCTTGAGTTATTTAACCCATAAAAAGGAGTCACCCATGTCTACTGCAATGCGCGAAACCCTCGGTAATTTCAGCAGTGTTGTTTGTTTGAAGTCAATCATTGTTGGAATAGAAGATGCTCTGGGTGAAAAAGCGACGGCTATCTCACTGATTGCAGCTGGTCGGGCTCGTGGCAAGAAGCTAGCAGCTGAGTTAGGGCTAAGCCAGGCGGCAGTCCCTCTCTCTGAGGCGACTCAAAGGCTAGCTCAGGCACTTGGTCCTGATGGCACTCGTTTGCTGGTGCTAGAGAAAATTGAGCAGGAGGGCGATGTGATCAAGGCTTACACGCGTGAGACGGTCTGTTCCACTGGGGAACCTCTAGGCTCGACGCGCAAGTGCACTTTCACCCTCGGTGCGGTTTGGGGAGCGCTTGAGGCGCTGACAGGCAAACGCCTGAAGGGCAAGCATACGGTCTCTGTGCTGCAAGGGGGCAGCCATGATGTTTTTGAGTTTACTCAGCTCGGTTAGATTGCCAATCAGTTGAGCCCAAAGTTCCGATCGCGCTACCTGACACACTGGGGCGGTCGGAATTTTGATTTACGAGTGAGGAGGACGATGGCAAGCGAGTTTATACAATTACAGAGAGTGGCAGACGGCTCTTGAGCGATCGCAATCAGCGATCCGGTTCCAAGAGCGCTCACAACAATTCTACAGAAAGTAAGTCCTCTGAATTGATTGAGTTGCGGCGTACTTCAACACAGCTCAATGATGCTGTCGCTCAGGTCGCTCGAAGTGGCAATCTGGAGCAGGCCAATCAAGTACGTGAGCTGCTTACTCAAGCGCGAGATTTACAAGTTGCTTGCAGAGCAGTGATCAAGAGGTTGACATATCAGATGTAACAAGCGGCGGCAACATTGACATGAGGAGCCTGCTCAATGCAGGTTAGAAGAAATTGTTTGGCTTCCCCCATGAAGAAATGGTCATTATCACCCCAATACTCTGCCTATCATTCTACCTAAGACTTCTTGCCAGCACTTGGGGTGATGGAACCTTAATCTCAGTTTGAGTGTGGCCCATTTCCAACCCTGCCCAAAGATGATTTGAATGAACTGATGGATAGTTTTTTTCGGACGGCTGATCAACTTCTAAACACGCCATTTCTCAACTTCGGCAATGCATCTTTGACCCTGAGTGCGATCGCACAGTTTTTTTTAGTGCTGCTCATGGCGCTGCTATTTTCCCTCAGCTTTAAGCGCGTCTTTGCCAATCAGATTTTGAGCCGTTTAGGCCTTAAACAGGGCACCCGAGAATCGATCGCCACGATTACCAGCTACAGCCTAGCGGCGATCCTCGTCTTGATTTTGCTGCAGGCTATAGGGGTCAACCTAGCGTCGGTAGCCGTGTTGGCGGGCAGTCTGGGCATTGGCATTGGCTTTGGCCTACAGGATATTACCCGCAACTTTATCAGCGGTATCGCCATGCTGGTGGAGCGCAAGCTGAAAGTGGGCGACTTTGTTGAGTGGGAAGGGCTATCGGGCTACATCATTGAAATTTCGCTGCGATCGACGATAATCCGCACGATTACTGAGCGGCACATTGTAATCCCTAACAGCAATCTAGTTAGCAACCAGGTGACTAATTGGACCTACAACAACTTCAAAGGCTGGGTACCTGTCAATGTCAGCGTTGCCCATGAGAGTGATCCGGTGTTGGTGATCGAGGCTCTGCTCGACTCTGCCTATTTAGAAGAGGCGGTTTCCTATGAATATCCACCGGAGGTCCTTTTTACCGGCTTCGGTCAGAATTCACTAGATTTTGTGCTGTGGATTTGGGTGGATCGAGTCGATCTCAAGCACAAAACCGAAAGCTCCCTGCGCTTCATCATCGATCAAAATTTGCGCCAGCACCATATTCGCCTCGCTTCTCCCCGCTATGATCTATGGCACCGCAACCCCAATGTGGTGGTGCAGTCATCGGTGGCAGATTATGCAGACCAGGCCTGGGTGCAGCAGGCGGTACCAACCTTTAGCGAAACGTCTGCTAAGCCAGTGGCGGTGCGAGATCTGCTGCAAAAAATTCCCTACTTTGCAGATTGCACTACAGTTGAGCTGCGAAAACTGGTAGAAATTGGCTATCGCAGGCGGCTAGAGGCTGGTGAAGTGCTCTACAAAGTAGGCGATCCGGGGGATGCGTTTTACATTATTTTGTATGGATCTGTGGGCTACACACTCGACAATCAGGAACAGCCGACGGTTATGGCGGCAGGCCAGTTCATCGGTGAATTTTCGCTCATGTTGGGAATTCCGCGCACCGTCACTGTAGCAGCGTTGGAAGACACGACGGTATTTGCCATTAGTCCCCAAGGGTTTAAACAGATTTTGCAGAGTCAGCCCCGATTGTACGATCTGATTGTGCAGGAAATGGGTCGCCACGAAGTAGAGCTGAACCAGCAAAAACGGCGTTTACGCGAATTGGGATTGATTAACCAGGACTACGATAAAAATCCTGTGGCCTGGGTGCAAAAGCAGCTGGAAAAACTGTTTGGTTCTCAGCCCCACTGAGCAAACACTTAGCATTCGATCACGTTAACAGCCAGACCGCCGCGCGAGGTTTCTTTGTACTTTTCATGCATGTCGTGGCCCGTGTCGCGCATGGTTTTGATCACCTTATCGAGGTGAACGCAGTGCTGCCCGTCGCCTTTTAGGGCCATACGCGCCGCGTTGATCGCTTTAATGGCACCCATGGCGTTGCGCTCGATGCAGGGCACCTGTACCAGCCCGCCCACGGGGTCGCAGGTCAGCCCCAGGTTGTGCTCCATCCCAATTTCGGCAGCGTTTTCGACCTGCTCTGGGGTACCGCCCAGCACTTCGGTCAGGGCACCGGCCGCCATAGAGCAGGCCACGCCGACTTCGCCCTGACAGCCCACATCGGCCCCAGAGATAGAGGCGTTTTCTTGGTAGAGAATAGCGATCGCACCTGCTACCAGCAAAAATCGTACGATGCCGTCATCGCTGGCCTGGGGGCAAAAGCGGCTGTAGTAGTGCAGTATCGCCGGAATAATGCCCGCTGCACCGTTGGTGGGGGCCGTGACGACTCGCCCACCCGCCGCATTTTCTTCGTTGACGGCCATCGCGTACAGGTTCACCCAGTCCATAATGCTGAGCGGGTCGGCTAAAGCATGATCTGAGCGCTGCTTGAGCTGACGGTACAGCTCAGCGGCGCGGCGCTTGACCTTGAGCCCGCCAGGTAAGATGCCGTCGGTGTGGCAGCCCCGCTCAACGCAGTCTTGCATCACCTGCCACAGCCTTAACAGTCCGGCTCTGATTTCGGCTTCGGAGCGCCAAACTTGTTCGTTGGCAAGCATGAGCTGACTGATGGAGAGGCGATCGCGCTGGCACAGGTTCAGCAGGTTGTGGGCACTGGTAATCGGGTAGGGCAGGGGCGAGTGATGCAGCTGGCGGCGATCGAGGCAGGCGGCGTGCTCGTCTACCACAAACCCACCGCCAATGGAGTAGTAGGTGCGCTGCCGCAGCCGGTCACCAGCGTTGTCAAAGGCCGTAAAGACCATGCCGTTTGGGTGGTAGGGCAGGGGTCGCCAGTGCAGCAGCAGGTCAGTTTTTTCGTGAAATGCGATCGCATGCTGCCGCAGCACCCAGAGTGCTCCCGTCCTGTTGATGCGCTGCAGGTGCCCGTCCACCAAGGCGGGGTTAATACAATCGGGAGCTTCGCCCTCCAGCCCTAGTAGAGCGGCGCGATCGCTGCCATGTCCACGCCCGGTGGCTCCCAGAGAGCCGTGCAAATCGATTTGAAGGCGTTTGACCTGGGGCAACAATCCATCGGTAGCCAAGCCCTGGGCAAACCGCCGGGCGGCTTTCATTGGGCCAACAGTGTGGGAACTGGAGGGGCCAATGCCGATTTTGAAGATGTCGAAAACGCTGATAGACATGGGCGTAGGGATAGGGGAGCGGGTATCAGGCGAGGGTGAGTGGTTGTGAGGGTCGAGTGGCTAACCAGTTCAGGGAACGCTGCAGTCCGCCAAAGGTATAAATGTGGAAATGATCGATGCGATGGTCGGAGACTGGTCCTTTAGGACCATCGCTCAGAGCATCCACTAAGTAATCGGGCGTTTGCACCGTTAAGAGCTGACCGAGGCGGGCCGACTGATGGCGTAACCCCAGCAAACTGGTTTTTACGCCGCAGATCTGGGCGAACTTGAGTAGCATGGCAGGGGTGGTAGGGCCAGGAATGCCCAGATAGATGGGAAGCGTATTAAAAGGGGCAATCCGATCGAGCCAGGCGTGGATGGTGGCAACATTCAGCGACCACTGAGTCATCACAAACATGTCGGTGCCGGTATCGCGGGCGTACTGGTTTTTGAGGGCGAGAATGCGATCGCACTCCTGATCACTCAGCCCTGGCATTCCCTCTGGATGCCCCGCCACCCCAATCCGTAGCCCTTCAAAAAAGCCTGTTTCGAGCAGGTCGAGGGTCGAGGCGAACGGCCCCAGGGGGCGATCGCGGCTGCCGCCGATGAGCAACACCTGACGGATGTCGGCTTCGGATTTGAGCGCATCCAGGTAATTGAAAAGGTGGGTGCGATCGCGAAAGCTGCGGGCCGGTACATGGGGAATCGGCTCATGTCCGAGAGCTCTCAACCGCGCTGCCTGAGCTACCACGGCGCGATGGTCGGCTCCCGGCAAGTACGTAATCGATACCTCCCGCAGGTTGGGAGGCAGCTTGGCAACCTCGACCGCTGGCGTCACTTCAATGGAAAACAGCATCGCATCATCCCTCCATAAGCGTGAACAATTTCTATGGAAGCCACCTCCAGCACCGGCTGACCGATAACTAAATTAAGCGCAGCAAACCTCTCCAGAGGTGCGGTGCCTGGCGTCTATCAGCACAATCTAGGAATTTCGCCGAATTTTGCGGGCCGCGAATGCCCCTATGGTGCGGTCTATAGCAGCTTCTCCACGACCGTTGCCGGTAGCAATTGACCAAAATATTCCACCTCCACTGAGGTACCGCGGGTGGCGTAGCTCAGCGGCAGGTAAGCGTAGGCTACGCAGCGCCCCAAACTGTAGCCATAGCCTGCGCTGGTCACGTAACCCAGCACTTTGCCATCGGCCAGCACGGGCTCCTTACCCATCACAACTGCCGTCGGGTCATCCAGCGTCAAAAAGCAGAGCTGGCGGCTGGCATACTCCCTGCGCTGGAGCAGAGCCTCCCGGCCGATAAAGCTGCCCTTGTTAGGCTTCACCGCAAAGTCTAGCCCCGCCTCGTAGGGGTCGTACTCGGTGTGAATATCGCTGCCCCAGAGCAAAAAGCCCTTCTCCAAGCGCAGGCTTTCAAACGCACCCAGGCCAGCGGCAATCAGGCCGTGGGGTTGACCCGCTGCCCACAGCGTATCCCATAATTTCAGTCCCGATTCGGTCGGCGCGTAGATTTCCCACCCCTCCTCACCCACGTACGATACCCGCACCGCCAGCACCGGAATATTGCCGATGTATAGGCGCTGGTTAGTAAAGAACTTAAATTTGGGCTTAGAGATATCGGTTTGGGTGACGGCCTGTAAAATCTCGGGTGCTTTCGGCCCCCACAACCCCACACAGCAGTAGCTAGAAGAAACATCGACAATGCGCACCGAGCCATCCTCCGGCAGGTGCGACTGCATCCAGGCCAGGTCGTGGCCGTGGACAGACCCACCCGTTACCACCCAGTACTTTTCGACCCCCAGGCGGCTCACGGTCAGGTCGCACATGATTCCGCCGTTGGCATCCAGCATGGCGGTGTAGATCACCTTGCCCACGGGCTTGTCGATGTCGTTAGCGCAGAGGTGCTGCAAGTAGTCCACGACGCCCGGCCCCGTCAGCTCAAATTTGGCGAAGGGAGTAAGGTCATACAGGGCCGCTCTTTCTCGTGTGGCGAAATGCTCCGCCCCCTGAATCGGCGACCAGTTCTTTGCCGCCCAGCCCTGACGCTGAGGAATGGCGTACTGATTTAATAGATCCGCATTGGCCTCAAACCACTGGGGCCGCTCCCACCCAGCGCTGAAGATAAACTGGGCACCCAACGCCTGCAAACGAGGATAGAACGGGCTAACTCGCAGTTCCCGCGAGTAGGTCTGCTGATCCAGCGGGTGAATAATGTCGTACACCTCATCGTACTGCTGGGCTCCGGCCCGAACGATGTAGTCGGCACTTTTACACATGCTAGAAAAGCGGTTGATATCCATTTCGTGAATATCAAGACTGGGAATCCCGGTCGTCATCAGCTCTGCCACAATTTTGCCAACCCCGCCCCCGTGGGTAACCCATACCGCCTCGGCAACCCAGAAGCCTTTCGTTTGGGTAGACTCGCCCACCACCGAGCCGCCGTCGGGGGTGAAGGAGAACATGCCATTGATTTTGTAGGTTATTTCCGCCCCTTCAAGGGCAGGGAATAGCTCCTTAGTAGACTCCCAGGCGGGGCCAAAGTGTTCTTCGGTAAAAGGACGCACCGAGGGCATTATCGGGGCTTCGGCGTAAGGCAGAATGTTGTCCGGATCCACCAGCAGCGGCTCGTGCTGATAGGAGCCAATCCCCCAGCAGTCGCCGTGCTGCCGAAAGTACATGGCGCGATCTTGGTGGCGCACCATAGGATAGGTGACTTCTTTCGTCATTCCCGCCAGCTCTGGAATCGGCGCAGTTTTCACGTACTGGTGCTGCACCGGAGTGAGGGGAATCACCTCGCCCACCATACGCCCGATGCGCGGCCCCCAGATACCAGCACAGACCAGCACGTTGTCGGTTTCAATGCGGCCTTTGTCTGTAACAACGCCCTTTACTCGCCCGTCTACCACCTCGATATCCATGACCGTAGTGTGGCCGTAGAATTCTGCCGCGCCAGCTTCTTTGGCACAGTTGGCCATTGCTTCCGCCGCCCGCAGCGCTTTGGCAATACCATCGGTGGCCACAAAATACCCCCCGAGCACTTTCGTTTCATCGACCAGGGGTACTTTGGCTTTGACCTCGGCGGGGGTGAGCAGACAGGCTCCCTCAACGCCCCAAGATTTTGCCCAGCCTAGCTTGCGCTGAAGTTCGGCCATGCGTTCTTGGGTGTAGGCAACTTCGACACCGCCGACAGGATAAAAAGCGGGGCCTTCGTCGGTGCTGAGCTGGCTGTACAGCTCAATGGTGTACTGTGCCAGCTGGGTCATGGTTTTAGACGAATTCGTTTGAAAGACAAGGCCGGGAGCGTGGGAGGTAGAGCCGCCCGTGGCGAAGAGCGGGCCTTGTTCAACCACAACAATGTTTTTCCAGCCCAGTTTAGCGAGGTGATAAGCGGTGCTACAGCCGACGATGCCTGCACCGATGACAACGAGAGTAGCGGTAGATTGCATAAGGGGTCTCCGGTGAGTGGGAGGGGGATGAGCCGGTAGGTGAAAGCGTGAGGAAACTTGGAGGGTTGAGTATTGGAATTTTGAGTTCAAGATTCAAAACTCAGACTGCAAAACGTAAACCCCTCTACCCCTCTATCGCCTTGGCCACCATTTGCTGAAAGCGATAGACAGTTTTTTCTAGCTCCGGAGAAAAACAGCCGCCGTCAAAGCGGGGAGATTTGCGGCCTACCTGCATGCGCTCGATCATGTCGATGTCTTCGTCGTTGGTGTCTTTCCAAAGGTCGATGGGCAGGTGGCGCAGGGCCTCGTTTTCGGGAGTCATGGCTTCGTCGCCAACGAAGTAAAACGTCATGCGCTCTTGAGTTTTGCCGGGACTGATGGGGTTGGCGGTAAATACCAGAAAATAGTCGGGATGAACGCCCACCATGAGGTTGGGAAAGACGGTGATGTATTCAGCGACCGTTGCTTTGTGGTGGGCATCTAGGTTGGGAAAGGTGGGCAGCGATCGCCCCTCGATTTCCCCACTCCTGTACAGCAAACTACCCTGCCCGACATGCATGCCCCCCACTTCGAAGCCGAAGTGGTCTTCCATACGCGAGCAGCTGTTGAGGGCGGGGTGTACCCAACTCAGGTGGTAGCTTTCGGAGAAGTTTTCGACCGCTAGCTTCCAGTTAGCTTTGCATTGCAGGCTGACCTCGCGGGGTTCTCGGCGCAGCTGGCTGAAATCGTAGGTTGACCAGCGCTCAATTACCGGGGCTAGATACTGCTCTAGCGGAGGCGCATCTCCAGACAGGTTAACGAATACGAGATCGAGCCACTGGTCGCAGCGGATGGCAGACAGCCCCCTGCTCTCGCGGTCAAACCCGTCGTAAGTATCTTTGTGGTAGCCGCCAAAATGGGGGGTGCTTTTGAGGCTACCGTCCAGCTTGTAGGCCCACGAGTGATAGGGGCAGCGCAGATTGCCCTGCACATTGCAGGATTTATCGATGAGCTGCAGACCCCGGTGACTGCAGATATTGTGAAAGGCGCGTAGGGTACCGGTGCGATCGCGCACCAGCGCGATCGGCATACCCGCGATCTCCGTGGGGTACACATCGCCCGGATTGGGCACATCAGACGCCAGACCTACACACACCCAATACTGGCTAAACACAGTGGCTCGCTCCCGCTCGAGATAGCGAGTGCTGGTATAAGCTTCTGCCGATAATCCGGGGTGCCGATAGTCATCTAAGTGAATGACCGGTAACTCTCGCTGTACGCCCGCCGCCCAATAGGTCTCACGATGTTCCACAGGGTTCAGATCGGGCAGGGAGCTAGCGATATCTTCCGGGGTCATAGTCCGCCTCAACAGATGTATGGAGAGTTTTCAAGACAGTTTTGAAGCGATCACTCGGGCTGGCGACCCAATCAAACTCATGCGGATAAGCCAAAGCCCACTTTTACAACCTGTCACTACAAGTCATTAACTCATTTTCAAGACTTGTAATTACAAGTTGTATTTGAACGGTAATGTTTTAGAAAGAGCAAGATTGTTCTCTGTGTAACACTTTGAAGGTTTTTTAGTCATGGAGTACTAACGATTCCCAGGATACATCTTGAAATGCAAAAGAAATTCTTGTGCCAGCTTAGAGAAAAATCAAGCTCAACTCAAATACATCCTGGTTAAAGTATCAGACTTTCAAAACTTATAGTAACAACCGTATCAAGCGAAACAGTTTCACCGT
Source organism: Pseudanabaena sp. FACHB-2040 (assembly GCF_014696715.1). Classification (NCBI taxonomy): domain Bacteria; kingdom Bacillati; phylum Cyanobacteriota; class Cyanophyceae; order Pseudanabaenales; family Pseudanabaenaceae; genus Pseudanabaena; species Pseudanabaena sp. FACHB-2040. The sequence continues at coordinate 215,714 of NZ_JACJQO010000008.1, read as the reverse complement.
TCAGTAGATATTATTCTCAGCGTCAATAGAGTTTGCTAAGTTCTGGCCTTAGGCGGTCTGATTTCTTGCAGCTTAATGGACTAGTCAGCTTCTGCAAGAACGCTTTGAAGCGAAAGCTTTGCCAAGTTAAGGACATCAGTGCCTGTAACACTTCTGTTATAGGGCATCTCAGTTCTTTGATAAGGCTTCTGCCTTTATTCAAAGGTGAGCAAAATTAGACAGCAATAATTAATGATCACAAAATATCAACTCCGCTAATCGAACTGAAGCTTTATCTGGACCCTTAAGACAGGTGCTGACTAACCTTTGCAAGAATGAGTCGCTGACCAGGGATGTTACGGACGCTTGTTGATCTATTACGAACTTGTTAACTCATATGACTTCACCAGATTCAGGACAAAATGGCCATATGGAGCATCCCTTCGTGATGCCAGCTCATGCGCCTACCCGCCATAGCCTTCGCCGTCCGGGCGATCGCAACCTCACGACCAAAGGGTTTGATTTTCACCCTGAGGTCTTCCTAGTTTCCGGGGGGCTAGTTTTACTGTTCGTGTTGTTTACGCTGATCTTTCAAGACCCAGCCGCATCGGCTTTTGGGGCTATTCAAGCCTTTATTGCAGGCACGTTGGGCTGGTTTTTAATCTTAACTGTCAGCTTTTTTCTGATTTTCACGATTTACATTGCCTTCAGCAAACTCGGCAATGTACGCTTGGGCGGTCCCGATGCTCGACCAGAATTTCCCACCTTTGCCTGGATTGCCATGCTGATCAGTGCTGGCATGGGTATTGGCCTCATGTTCTGGAGCGTTGCTGAGCCCATTTATCACTTTCAAGACCCACCGGCAATGCTGGGTACCATTGAGCCTAACTCTGCTTGGGCTGCCCAGCAGGCGATGGCGATTACGTTCTTTCACTGGGGGCTACACGCCTGGGGAATCTATACTCTGGTGGGCCTTTCCCTGGCCTTTTTCGCTTTTAATTGGGGCCTACCGCTCACGATTCGCTCTGTATTTTACCCTCTCCTAGGGGAGCGCATCTACGGCTGGCCCGGCAACGCTATTGATATTTTGGCGGTGGCCTCGACCTTATTTGGCTTAGCAACATCGCTGGGGCTAGGGGTGCAGCAAGTCAACGCAGGCCTGAATTTTCTGTTTGGCGTAGAGGTGAGTACGCCGATTCAGGTAGGGCTGATCGCCATTATTACTGGGTTTGCCACCGCTTCTGTTGTGTCTGGCTTAGGCAATGGCGTCCGCCGCCTCAGCGAGCTCAACATGATTTTGGCGGCAGCGCTGATGGTGTTTGTCCTGCTGGTAGGGCCAACGGTGTTTATCCTCCGCTCTTTTGTTGAGAACTTAGGTTTTTACGTCGCTTCTCTGCCGATTATGAGTTTCTGGACTGAATCGTTCTCAGGGGCAGGCTGGCAGAGCGGCTGGACTGTGTTTTACTGGGGCTGGTGGATTTCCTGGTCGCCCTTTGTCGGCATCTTTATTGCTCGTATCTCTCGGGGGCGCACTGTGCGGCAATTCATTCTGGGTGTGCTATTGCTACCTTCGATGTTGACCTTTTTGTGGATGTCGGTGTTTGGGGGCACAGCGCTAAATATGGAGCTAGGCGGACTCAGCGGGGTGGTGAGCGATGCGGTGGCTGAAGATGTGGCAACCGCCCTGTTTGTCATGCTGCAACAGCTACCGCTGACGGGCATTACCTCCTTTTTGGGTATTGTGCTGGTGGTGGTGTTCTTTGTCACCTCGTCCGACTCGGGGTCGTTGGTGGTCGATAGCTTAACCTCTGGCGGCAAGTTAGAGTCTCCGGTTCCCCAGCGGGTCTTTTGGTCCGTCCTTGAGGGCGTTGTTGCGGCGGCTCTCCTGCTGGGTGGTGGGCTGTCGGCGCTGCAAACGGCCTCTATTACTACCGGGTTGCCCTTTGCAGTGGTGTTGCTGATTATGTGCTACAGCATCCACAAAGGCTTGCACTACGAGCACGCGGTGGTTAACGAGGGGCAAAAGCTTCTCGAAACTGAAGCCGCTGAGCAGGCGGTCGTCCGTTAGCGTTACAGTCCAAAGCTGAATTTCAGCATCTCGGTTGACCGCAGAGAACCCTCAGGGGTGCAGCGTGCTGCACCCCTGCCAATCGGGGGTGTGCAAACAATGATTTATTTGTTTCGCCTCTTCTATCTAGTTCGTTAGGAGTCTATTTATTGTTATGGGGCAGCATTTTGATGTGATTGTGATTGGAGTCGGCGGCGTTGGCAGCGCGGCCGCCTATTATTTGTCAAAAGCTGGGAAAAAGGTGCTGCTGCTTGAGCAGTTTGAGCTCAATCATCAAAAGGGTAGCTCCTACGGGTTTTCTCGAGTCATTCGCTACACCTACGACAACCCCGTTTATGTTGACCTGATGCGGGATGCCTACCCCCTCTGGTTTGCGCTGCAGGAGGAGGCTGGCGAATCGCTGTATGTGAAAACCGGTGGCCTCGACTTTGGCTTTCCTGATACCGATACCTTCCAGCAGATGAAAGCTAGCCTGGATGCGTCGGGCCTGGACTATGAGCACTTGGATAAAGCCGATATCGCCCAGCGCTACCCTCAGTTTGCCCTGGAGGATGGCATGGAGGGGCTATTTCACGCCGATACCGGGCTGCTGAGAGCTTCCCGCTGCGTCTTGACCCACATCCGTTTGGCCCAGGAGCGTGGTGCGACAGTGATGGATCAGACGCCTGTACGAGCGGTGATGCCCGTCCAGAGTGGGGTAGAGGTGCGCACTGACCGCGAAACCTTTAGCTGCGATCGCATCGTCCTCACAGTCGGCAGTTGGGCCAAGAGTCTACTGGCCGATCAGGGCATTAATCTGCCGCTCAAAATCATGCCCTGCCAACTAGGGTTTTACCAACCCGGTACCCCTGCTGACTTCGAGCCGGGCAAGTTTCCGGTTTTCTTTGCCCACATGAACGGCCCTTATGGTGAAATGCCCTATGGTATTCCCCACGAAGACCCCAGTATTGGCCTCAAAATCACGACCTTCTATGGGTGGGATACCGTCGAGAAACCCAGTCAGGTCGACTACACCCCCAGCCAGGATTGGACAGAACGGATTCGCGATTTCGCCAAACAATACATTCCCGACGCCGCCGGGCCACTGATATCTACCCGTCGCTGCCTCTACACCCTCACCCCTGACAAGCAGTTTGTCGTTGACCAGCATCCAAATCACCCCCAGGTGGTGATCGGAGCGGGCTTCTCTGGACATGGCTTCAAATTCACGACATTGATGGGCAAAATGCTAGCCGATTTAGCGATAGACGGTTATACCCCCCACGACACCAGCCTGTTTAAGCTGGCCCGGTTTCAGCTGGTGGCCGCATAGGCCGGATTGGCTGGGCTGCGTTCTAGCGGCCGGGCTGAGGCAGTTGAGTCTTCAGCCCCATGGCTCTCCGTCTCCCTCACGATTGGCAATAGTCGCCCAAATTGCGCTGCGCCATTGAGGGCTGGTCCTCCTGGTCTTTTCAACTCCTCAGTTCCTGATAAGATTACAATCCGGGATCGGCAAACAATGACAGTCTTTATGGTTCCTAGTGAGCAAAAAACCGGCAGTCAGCCGCTGCACATTGTCGTCTCAGAGAAGCTGAAGGAAAAAATTGAGGCGGGAGTATACGGACCGGAGGAGCGGTTGCCCAGTGAATTTGACTTGGGTGTGCTCTTTGGCGTCAGCCGCACGACGATTCGTAAAGCGATCGCCAATCTGACTCAGCAGGGGTTAGTAACCACCCAGCGCGGGCGAGGCATCTTTGTGACCAAGCAGCACAAGATCAGCTTTTCTATGGCCAATCCGCTGACGTTCTTCGACTTGGCCATCGAGCAGCAAGGGTATGAGAGTAGGGTACAGTCGCTGCAGTTTCAACTCACCCAGCCAACCGTCGAGGTGGCGCGCAATCTTCAACTAACTCATAAAACCGCCGAAGTCTACAGGCAAGAAAAAATTTACTACGCCGACGATACGCCCATTGCCCTAGATGTGGTCTACTACCCCAAAGCTACTGGCGCAGCCCTGGGCGATCAGCTCCAGCAGGGGTTTACCTATAGCACTCTGGTTAGACACGGTATTCTTCTCAACGCGGCCACAGTCAGCCTGAACAGCATTCCGGCCACCTACGAACTCAGCGATTACTTGTCGGTGCCCCTGGGTATGCCGCTGCTGGTGTTTAATTATGTGGCTTACCAGGGCAATCGCCAGCCCGCTGTCTGTGGTAAAACCCTATCCCGTTCTGACTGGACCTGCTACACCGCCGAAATTGGGTAGTCCTAAAGAGGATGGATAATTTCTAGCGCAAGCTGCAGTGATGAAAGCTGAGGTGTTAGCGCTAGTATGCTGCTCGCTAGATTACCCATGCCCCTACACCCCTTTGCTGCTCTGGTTGTGCCTCGAAAAAGGTTGTCAAAAACGGCAGAATTCACAATGGTAAGCAAAACCATAAGTGCAACGACTGCGATCGCATTGTCCCTGCCCTGAACAAATCCAGTCTGGCCCGAGTTTGGCAGTAGTCAGGTTCCCAAGCTGATCTCCTGGAAACCCTTAGGATTGCGAACTAGGTCCTGCGCCATCACCGCCAACTCTGCCCGCGTCGAAACGGTACTAAGGGCAGGTAGCAGCAGCACGGTTGGCCCCTCACCTACAGTTTCATAAATCACCTCCAGCGTTTTGCCCTGCCAATCCCAGCTGTAGGTTTTTACAGTTCCTCCCAGGCGTGAAGATCGCTGAAATACTGCCAAATTGGCTACTTGAGCAGTCATGACCCATATCTCCTTAAATAAGCGCGTGGATTGAGAGTGCAAGCAGTGGCCTCAGTCATCCTCCAGACGCTTTGTGGCAGCGATGACTGCTCATATGGTGTGGCAGGTGCCAGGCATCAAGTCTCAAGTGCCCCATTTTGAACAGTATGGGTCAGCTCTACAAACCCAACGCCTCGAACCTCTCTAGTCAGGTCGTCAGCGGTAAGAAAGCGGCCATCAAGGAAAGCGGCTTGGTGCAGTACTGGGTTGGGATCAAGGCTGCCCAACCGCAGATCTAATTCGTCTAGAGCGGCAACTGAGTTGTTAGACATGGGTGCAGCCAAAAGGGTGACGAGTTCAGCCGAGGCTAAACCTTGAGCGGCCACCAGCGGTAGCGGAGCAACCTGTTCACCAACCAGAGGCGTGTTGAAATCTCGCCCTAGCAATCTATCTCTAATGAAATCATTGTCCCGAATCTCAAGGGTCATCTCAGGAATAGTCAAGCTGTTGTAGCTGGGGTCTGTACTCTGGGTGGCAAAGGTCAGCAGGCCGCTGTGCAGATCGGCTTCGTTAAGGGTGTCGTCAAAAGCGGCCACGGTGACGGTTTGCGCGACCAGCGCGTTGTCGGGAGTAAAGGTAAGGTTAGTGGGCCTGCCCGCGCCCTGGCCCAAATCAAGCTGCCGGTCGGGGGTGATAGTGATGGTGACGGCTTCCTGGGGGACGGATTCCAGCACTACCTGGAAGGGGTAGGTAGTCCCTGCTTCGGCAACAAAAGGCCCAGTAGAGTTGGAGGGAATGATGCGCACTTTGCCCAGAGGCGTTTCCTGGGTGCCGAAGGAGCCCGCTCTGAGGAAGACCGCCGAGTCTTGCCAGCCGTCGCGCCCGTCTCTGACCTCAATCTCTAAGGTGTTTCTAGAGTTGGGGGCAACGGAGCCCACAAAGGTCAGGACTTGAGTAAAGCCGTCGAGCTGGGTAGGGGCGTGAACGGAGCCGGGTGAGTCTACTCGGTTGTCGATGAAGTCGGGGTGGTAGTCGCCAAAGGCGTTGGGCACCAGGGTGTTGATGTTGACGGTCTTGCTATCGCTAAGACGCGCCAGGTTGAGGCCGTTGAGCTTGAGGCTAAAGGCGTCGTTGAAGTCGCTGCCGCCGAACTCGACAAACTCCTCAGAGCCAAAGACAAATTGGAAGTAGACTTGCTCAACGCTGCTGTCGGCGCTGAAGTTAAAGGAGAGCTTGGTCTGATCGCCCGCGATGCCAGGAAGGCCCAGGTCGGTGCTGAGGCTCTGCTGGCCGTTGATCCGCTGGGTAGAGGCGGAGATGCTGCCCGCCAGAGATTCGCCGTTGTTGGCGGCTTCGCCCACGTACAAATAGAGAGGGCCATCGGGCAGATCGGCCTGCTTCAAGTTAAAGCCGACTTTGCCGCCGTCGCCCAAGCTGAGAAAACCGGTATCGCTACCATCAAAGTCAAACTGGCCCAGGGTTGCGATCGCATTATGCACCTGCCCATGCAGTGAACCCGCCAGATCTAAAGTGCCGCCGCCCCGCTGAGTGCCGGGGGTGAAAAATGTCCCTAGCGAGCTAAAGTCAAACAGATCCAGGCCGGGAATGTCGTCAATGCTGCTGGCGTTGTCGATTCGCTCCGAGCTGATTTTGATGCCCGCCAGGTCAAAACCACTGCGGCTGCCGCCCGCGCCGCCGACCCCCAAGCCACTGTCGGCAATCGTCAAAGACTGCAGATCAAAGCCTATCTGAGAAAGATCGGCGCGGAAAATCCCGGTGCCGGAGGAGCCGTTTTTGCCGGGATTGACGAAGTCGTCAATCGGTTCAGATCCCCCTGGCACCGTAGGCGAGACAAAGCCCAAATCCTTTTGCGCGCCCAGATGGACGAACTTGAGCGGCACGTTGGCCTCACCGATCAAACCGCCATCCTCCTGGTTTTGCCCTACCAAGTCCTGCACTCTGCCGGTGCTGAGCACGATGCCCGAGCCCAAGCCAAAGGGGTCATGATGGAAGGTACCAAAAGCTCTGGCGTCCCCCGTTGACTGCACCTTGGTAATTGTCAGACCACTGGTGTTGCCCAGCAAAGTGTTGACCAACGCCGCCGCATTGTTCTGCTGGCTAACGGTAAAGGTCGCCGGGGACAGATCAGCAAGCTTAGCCGCAGGCAGATCGATTTTGACAACCCCGGTGGTCGCTGGGGCTGGAGAAATCTCGTTGACTTTGAGGGTCGTCTGATCTGGCTGAAGAGACGCCTTCGCACTACTCTTGTGCTGGGTCAGCCCCAGCCGTTCTCGCAGCGGCTCCTCAATCCCGACAAGGGTAATGTCACCAGGCAGCACCAGGGACTTACCGGGAGGGCTAACCTTATCATCGACATAGCGGAAGTAGTCAGCGCTCAAATCCAGGTTGATTTTGCCCTGTACCGTGCCGATTAGCTCCGGAACAGACGCCTTGCGATAGATCAAGGTGTCCTGGTTTTGAGTTTGAATCTGGTAGTCGCTGGCCTGACCGTGGAGCTGAATAATATCTCCCTCAGCAGCGTTAAAGTCGGTGATCATCGCCTGACTGGTGCTGCCTGAGGTGAGGCCATTGCCATCGTCGTAGTAGACGAAAAGGCCGTCGCCCAGCCAAAACTGATCGGCTCCCGCACCGCCGGTGTAGATATCGATCTCGGCTTCGGCAGGGAAAGGTACCTTGCCAAAGTCAATGCCGATCAGTACATCGCCGCCATCGCCACCGCTCAGGTCGTCGTTACCTTTGCCGCCTACCAGGAAGTCATTGCCGCCATCGCCAAATACCTGGTCATCGCCAGAGCCGCCAATCACCAAGTCGTTGCCCTCTCCACCGCTGAGCGCGTCGCTGCCGCCAGCTCCGTAGAGGCCGTCGTCGCCGTCTTGACCGGAGAGTTTATCCGCATAGCTGCCGCCGACTAGCCCATCGTTTTGGCGGGTGCCGGTGATGTGAAACTGCTCAATGCTCTTGAATTTGACTTCGTCGAGTAGCGCATTGCCCGCAGCATTAAAGCGGTAGTAGCGGCCACCGTCAGAGGCATTGGTGGGGCTGTTAAGCTGGGCTAGAATGCCGCTGCCCGTGTCGTCTGTGGAATAGTCTAAAATCAGCAGGTCTTGGCCGTGAATGGGGTGCTCTCCCGACGAGAAGCCGTCGAGACCGCCATCGATATCGTCGAACCCAAGACCGGGTGCGATCGCATCATCCCCCTTACCGGTCTTAAAGATATTGTTGACCCGACCTAGCTGGGTGATCTGGTCATTTCCCTGTCCCGTTTGTAAGTCTTTAAAGACCTCAAAGCGGTGGATCATCGAACCATCACTCAACACCAACAGCTGATCAGGATTTTCAACAGTCGGGTCAGTGCTGGTCAGAACGATGTCTTCAAATCGCTGAGCCAAGTTGCCCGAAAAGGTATCAATACCCGTGCCGCCATCGATCCAAAAAGTAGGCCGCTCCGCTCGGTCGGGGGTATAAAAGATACTGCCGAAAGCATCATTCAGGTTAGTGACCTGGTCGTTGCCGTCATCGGCATAGATCAAGTTGTTGCCCTGCCCGCCAAAGACCTTATCATCCCCGATTCCGGCCACCAGTAAGTCATCTCCGGCCCCGGCGCGAATCGTGTCGTTGCCGCCAGAACCAACCACCTGGAGGTGCTCAATCTCGTCAAACTTAACCGCCCCAATGAACTCACCAGAGCCTGCCTTACCGGTTGTGTAGTCGTAGCCGCCGGATAAGTTGGTGCTGGCGCTGCTGTAGTCAAGGATTAGGCGATCACCCCGACCATCCACTTGATCGCCGCCGTTAACATAATCAGTGCCAATGATCGCGAGACCCGGGTTAATGTCGTTACTAACCTTACTGCCCCGCAGATCGTCTGCAGCTTGCGTACCGAGCAGGTTCTCCACGCTGCTAAAGGTATCGCCCTGAGCATGGCCGCCGCTGGCCTTGTTGGTTGCCAGGTTAACCGTTACTGCCTGGGGCGAAGCGCTGTAGTCTGCCCAGTCTCCTCCAGTTCCCCCATCGAGAACATCAGCCCCAACACCGCCTTCTAGCGTGTCGTTGCCTCCTTCGCCGCGCAGCGTATCATTGCCCGCCAGTCCCTGAAGGTGGTTGCTGCTGCTGTCTCCTGTAAAATCGTCATTAAACAGCGAACCCCGCAGGTTTTCAATCGAACTGCGCGCGGTGGGATTGCCCTCGCTGTCGCCGGCCATGGCCAGCCGGTCGCCCTCCGCATGACCGCCTTTACCCGCGAAGCTAAAGCCTGTTAGAACCGGGTCAGCGTTGAGGTTGACCGTCACGCCCTGAGGTGAGCCGCTGTACTCAGCCCAGTCTTCACCAAAGCCGCCATCGAGGGTATCGGCTCCGGCGCGCCCCTCCAGCACGTCATCGCCACCCGCCGCGTGGAGCCAGTTATCCTCCGCATCACCCCGCAGAATGTCGTCGTACTGAGTACCCTGCACATCCTCTAGATTAATCAACTGGTCGCCGTCGGCATCGCTGCCGCCGCTGAAGACTTGGCCTGTTTGCAGATCGACTTCGACTTCGGCCTCCATTTCCATATAGCTGGTGCCGTCGGTGCCCGCACCACCGTCGAGTGTGTCTGCTCCGGCTCCGCCGATCAAAAAGTCATCGCCATCACCACCGCTGATGGCATCGTCGCCGCCGTTGCCGCTGATGATGTCCCCAATCTCCGTACTGTTGCTGCCAATAATCGTGTCGGCAAACTGCGAGCCAAAGATTTGCTCAATGCTGATCAGGGTGTCGTTAACGCCCTCGCCAGAGGCTTGCTGGGCAATCATGTCGATGGTGAGGCTGCTGGCGGCGCTGGCGTAGTCCACCGTATCTAGGTCAGCGCCGCCATCGAGCACGTTGGTACCAGCGCCGCCTGAGAGATAGTCGTTGCCGTCGCCACCTAGGAGGGTGTCATTGCCGCCTGCCCCCTCGATCACATCGCTGCCGTCGCCTCCCTCTAGGGTGTCGTTGCCCTCGCCGCCGTAAATCTCATCAAAGCCGTCACCGCCCTGAATATCGGCATCCGACAGCACACCCGTCAGGTCGATAATGTCGTCCCCAGCGCCCGCGTCGCCTGAGATTAAGCTGATGTTTTCGTAGGTCCAGCTCGCGCCATAGGCTTCTATGCTGATGGTTTCGTTGCCAGCAATACCCGACACATGGCTGACGATGAAGACTTCGTTATCCTCAATGCCGGTAATACCGGTCAAGTTGCTGGCCGCTGTGCCGATGCTTAGGGCAGCCTCGCCGCCGTTGCCTACAGTGGCCTGCTGGTGGTCTTCGTCGGAGGGGTCACAGCCTGCTCTAAAGTCGGCAACGGTTTTTCTCGCCAGGGGAATCTTCTTCTCAATGCTGAAGCGACCAAAGCCAAAGCCCACAATCAGCGACAGCCGCACATCAAACTTTCCAGTGGGCGTCAGCAGGCAGCCTGGAGGATTAGCAAAGTCGGGCACGTAGGTTCTGCCGTCGCCATCTTCATCTTCCAGTTCCAAAAAGATCTGACCGATGAAACCACCTCTGGGTTCGATAAAGACTGGCCCCGCCGTCAGCCGCAGGCCACCCTCGATGCCGACCCCAAGCCCCACCAAGAATTCTGCATCCTCGTCAATGGGATCTGGGGCATTGGTGGCAGGCGGGGTGTAGAGGTAAAAGCCGTTAGCAATCAGCTCCGGTTGAGTGTAGCCGCTGTCTAGAAAAGCCTGCAGCCCAGTGGTGTCGAAGCCAAAGCCAAAGTTGGCCGCTGCGCCCAGGCTTTCGGTGAGGGTCAGCGACAGGGGCGGAAAGGCGGGAATGCGAAACTTCTGCGTAGCGCTTACTCCAAACCCCAAAGTCGGCATTTCAAAGTTGAAAATGTCTACGGGCTGACCCAGGAGCAGCCGAATCGCATTGGTCGGGTCGCTCAGGATCGGCAGCTCCAGCCGGGTGCCGCCACCGATGTCTACCCCCAGATCGCTCAGCTGACCCACAGCATCTAGACCCTCGCCGAGTATCTGGTCAGTCAGGGTGTTGTAACCAAAGTCGCCCAAGGTAATGGTCTGGCCGCTGATAGAAAGGCTGTCGATCACCTCCAGGATTTCCAGCACGGTAGAAACGGCTTCAACAAACTCCTGAGATTCTTCGTTGTACTCCCCACCAAAGGCAGCAAAGAGGATGGGAATAAATTCGATAGTGGTCTTGTTAATGATGGGAAACTCGAAGTTGAGGGCGTCGATGATGGGCTCTAGCGGCTCCAGAATTTGGTTGATGCCGTCCAGCACTGGCCCCAAGAAGTTACCTAAAAGCGACCCCGCATCCACCGTGACGCTGTTGAAGGAAACCGTTGGGTTGAAGGTCTGTACCCCGTCTAGAGTGGCATTGAGAAACTGCCAGTCCACCACCAGGTTGGTGCCAATGCTGGGCAGCACGGGCAGCGTGGTGCCGGTAGACACGTTGGTGTTGAGACTGGCGCTGCCGCTGAGAGACGCCTCCAGGGTGTTGCTCAAATCCGCAACCTCAGCCAGCGACAGGCGCGTGTCGGCATCGCCTGAGTCCTGCAAATCCAGACTGAAGTTGCTGGTGATGTGGCTGCCGTTGTCGTCGACCTCTACCTGCAAAAAGCCCAGGGTGCCTGTGGCTGAGAGATCCGGCACGGTGGCGGTTAGATTGAGGGTAAGTTCGTCGGCAGCAGCGGTATCGACATAGAACCCAGTGGCAGTCATACCCACCTGCAGGTTCCAGCCAAAGCCCACGCCCAGCTGAGCGTTGCCATCCACATCAAAACTAAGGCCGGGAATGCCTAGGTTTAGATCCAGGCCGGTGCCCGCTAACTCAACGATGTCTCGGTTCAGGGCTAGGTTGAACTGGAGTTCATCGGCGGTTTCGACTACTTCCAGGGTTTGCAGCCAGCCCAGACCCTCTGGCCCCAGCGCCTGCATCAGGGCCTGCTCCAAGGTTTCGGTGGTAAGGGTGTCTAGGTTGCTAAGGTGGGTTGCGATCGCATCGCGCATAGCCGCCACAAAATCCACGGCGCTGTCGCTCACCTCCTGTAGCGCTGAGCCAATCAGCGGCAGGTTTTGGGCGTAGACCACCTGGTCAATAGTGGCTTCTAGGGTGTCGAGGAAACTGTCTAGGCCCGCCTGAAACTGATCTAGGTTGCCGCCCGCGTAGGGGTCGGCCTTTTCTATCGCAACAGTTTGGCTGCCCAACATCAGCGTGGCGGTATCGTTTTCGGCCTGAAGCGTGGCTAGCGCTTGGGGGCTGAGCGCTAGCCCCTGCACCTGAGCTGCAAAAATCGCGCCTTCGTCCCCAGGGGTATCAGCCAGATTGATCTGGGCATCAACGGCGTGACCAATCTCCTCTAACACCACCCGCGCAATGGCTTGTGAATTTGCTGCGTTCGCTCGAATAAAATCTGAGGAGAGGTAAATCGTTTTCAGGCTGCTAGAGAAGGCTCCCTTGGCTCCACCGAGCTCGGCTCCGGCGCGAATTTGAAGGGTGGGAATCTGAGAAAAGTTGCCTTCCTGCCAAGCTTGATGAAGCGATCGCAGTTCCGATGAATTTGGTGGGTCAGAACCCAACTGATTAAAAGTTGGAAATAGGTCTTCAAAGCGGCTTTCTTGAGTCCAGGCTTGAAGCGTGCTAAGGGCTGTTTCAATTCCTGTCGAAAGGGCCTCTAAGCCGGGGGCATCCAACAAACCATCGCTATAGTCAACGGCCAGGAGGGAGGCTGCGTTGGGGGAAGACATAAGTTGCTCCGGGTAAGCGTACAGCGCGAGAACGATGAAAAGTTCTCTTTGCTGCTTACTCAGAGCTACTGCCAAAGTTTTATGGAAATGGCAAATTTAATTTACAATTCGCGGTCAAAAAATATTGCGATCGCGCCCTCAGGAAAGAAATGCGATCGCAAGTTGGCATCAGAGTTTAGATTGGCATTAAGACTCTGGCTTAGAGCCCACTGCTTGTGTGACTTGCAGCGGACCGATAGTTAGTGGCGCTCGGTCCGTAAGGCGCGTGGTGAGTCTGCCGGAGTGAACTACGGAAGCGAACAGATCTCCATGCCTTGAATCAATCTATGCTCGACAGTGAAACGATGTCCCACACGCTCATCGGCAAGGACCGTTCCAGCCAGGTCGCGCACGACCTGATGCACCTCGACTAAGATGCGCCCGCCACTCTCTGGGTGGAAAGCCACTGGCTCCACATGCCCATCGATCTCGCTCCATTGCTCCGTCCAGTAGGCACGGACTTCCTCTGGTCCACGAACGAAACCGCCCTTAAAGGCACGCGGCCAAACCACGTCAGCACTCATGAGGGCAAGGGCGGCATCAATGTCTCGCGCGTTGAAGGCGGCGTAAGCTGCGTGCAGCAGCTCGATTTCTAGTGCAGGTTGATTTGACATAAAGTAGAGGATTGAGGATAAAAACAGTGGCTAGCTATCGTAGGTCACTCGGACTATCTGGAGTGTCGCTAGTTCCAAGGCTCCACTTCTTTCAGATTCTTAGGACAGTTTGTCAGATTCTTAAGGTGTTTCTTTTCGTGTTAACGAACTTGCTTTGGCGTCATTCCCGCGAATCGCTTAAAGTGTTGCGTTAAATGGCTTTGGCTGGAGAAACCGACTTGTAAAGCAATGTCTGCAATCGCTAAATCTGTTCTCTCCAACATCTCTTTTGCCCGTTCCACTCGCTGCTGAATCACATACTGATGCGGCGATATTCCCATTGCCCGTTTGAATAAACTCGCGAAGTAAGTGGGGCTAATATTGATAGTTCCGGCAAGTTCAGCCAGTGATAGATCTCGGTCAAGGTGAGTGTGGATATAGTCGATCGCTTGCTGCAACTGGGAGTGAGTTAAACGTCTATTTTCAGGCGTGATGACTAGCGCAGACTGACAATAGTGTCGTATCAGATGAATTGCTAGCACCTGAGATAATGATTCGACATACAATTGACCCATCATACCGCCTGATTTCAACTCCGCTAAAAGCAGCATGGCGATCTGATGAAGCTGTAAATCCTGCTTACCGGAACAGTCCACGAGGTCGATTCGCTTTGTATCTATTTCAGATGCTTCAGCGGTTTGTCTAATCATCTCTGGTTTTAAGTGAATGTGCAGCGCACAGCAGATGCCTTCGCGCCGACACCAGTACTTCGGTTGTCCAGCAGGAACAAGGACGCTGTCGCCTTTCTGAATGACGGATTCATGCAGGCGATCGTCGGACTTTTGGGTTACAAGGACAGGTTGCCCTAAGGGTAAGACAATCCAATGGTCTGATGGGGCAGGAAATTCAACTTCAAATGAACTTGAAAGATGGTGATACTGCTCAACCAAAATCCCGTTCCAGCTCATTTGCTGACTGGATAACACCGGAGTTGTATTATCAAACCGTTGTCTGAGTTCGCCCAATTGAGGAAGGTTCCTTATCAGTGGATGTCCTGTTTCCCAATCCTAGTCAGGAATTCGCGTATTGTCTCTCACTGTCATCCTACTCGACTGCCAGAATGGCCAAGTGTTGCGTTCCTCAATGAATAACCAATCGAGCCCAAACCTAGGATTGAGGTCAGCTACCGAGAAACGCGACTTACTTTGCGATCGCATTCTGACCGACTCGACTGTCCCCGCCAGATCGCAAATCTAACCGCCGCTTACTCTCAAATCGCACTCTGAGTTATCCCTGCTTTACGATCTCAAATAGTTCGCCGCTGCTGAGGAGGTGGTAGCAGCATGTCACACTGTGCCGACAGCGGCGACAGCCACCAAGGCCAGTCTTTTGGCGATCGCTGCTCCGCTGGCCAATACATGCAACTTATCGGTTTGAATTATTGCATTAGCTCATCAACTTTTTGAAGCAGTTCTGGCGTCGAGAACCCTTTGGTTAAGTAGTCGGTAGCGCCGACTCGGCGGGCTTCTTCAAACCAGTCCTCCGATAGTCGGGAAGAGACCACCAGCACCGGCGTCTGAATGCCTTTTTGACGGCAGCGATCGATGAGGGTGAACCCGTCCATATTGGGCATTTCAATATCGGTGATGATCAAAGCCGGTAGTGGATTGGTCTGGAGCCAGTTCCAGGCTTCTAGGCCATCAGCACAGGTGTGGGTTTCATGGCCGTGGGTAGTCAGACTGGCCTCCAAGCGACGGCGCATCAGAGCCGCATCATCCACAATCAAAATGGTGGGGCTAACGACCGTTTCTTCAAAGTTGATGGGGTCGGTTAGGCCCGCTTCCGCCACAGTTTTCGGTGCAATGTGCAGTCGTTCCACTAGGGTTGGGGCATTGAGTACGGGTAGCAACGTGCCGTCGGGTTGCAGACTCACGCCCATCAGGCCCTCGGCAGGCTGGAGGGGGAAGGGGAGTGGATTAATGATCAGATCGGTCTGCCCCAGCAGATCATCGGCGATTAGCCAAGCCCTACGCCCCCCTAAACTGGACTGTACCGAGACACAGATGGCGGTGTTATCCAGCGATCGCCGGGTGCTCTGGGGCTGCCAGTATTCCAGGAGATCCAGCCCGGGGATGGGACCATCCTCCGTCTCGATCTGCCAAGAATACACGGCATCGCGGTCGTTCACAGGAACGGCCTGCAGCGTCTCGAATAGGGTCGTGGTGCGAATATCTTCGGTGGGAATTGCAAAGCTGCGATCGCCCGCCTGTAGCACCACACAGGAGACCAGCAGGTGGGGCACCGGAAACTGAAGATGAAAGGTTGTGCCGCTGCCCAACGCAGTATCGAGGGTCAGCTTGCCGCCGAGTTTTTGTATCTGAGCCACAACAACATCCATCCCTACCCCCCGCCCAGAGAGGTCACTCACCTGGGTTTCGGAACTAAACCCAGGTTGACAGATCACCGCCAGCAAATCAGCCATTGTGTCGGTCTGGGTAAGCGGTAGACCCAATGCGTTAGCTCGAGCCTGAATCGCTTGGGCATCAATACCGCGACCGTCATCCTCGACATCGAGCTGATAGGCGTTGCCTTGACGCCGCAGGGTCAGGGTGAGGGTTCCTTGCTCAGGTTTACCCAACCGCTGGCGATCGGCCACGGTTTCGATCGCATGGTCAAAGGCATTACGAATCAGGTGCAGGAGGGCAGGCTCTAGACTGCGGGCAGTACCCACATCCAGCTCAATGCGTTCCCCCACCACGACCAGTCGGACGGGCTTTTGGAAGCGGGTAGTCAGATCGCGGAGAATTGCCCGCGCCCGGAAACCCAGATTGCTAAACGGCACTAGCCGACTTTCTTCTACCGTCGTCTGGAGCTTGAGCACGCGACCGTCTAGGTATTGGAGGCTGTCTGCCATTTGCTGGGTAGATTTTCCGGCCTCGGCTCCTAGCTCAGACAACCTAAGGCTGGTTTCTAGCAGCCGGTTAACGGTCGTATAGCCTTGACGATAGCGCTCTAGCGTGGGGCGACTGCCACCCCGCACCGAGATTTTGAAGTTGTCTAGCAGGGCGTAGTCTTCTTGAATTTGGCGCAGTTGGGTCGCGTACTGAACTCCCTCCTGAGCTAAGGCTACCATTTGTAAAATTTGGGCCTGGAGAACGTCATACAGTCCCTGGGTGCTTCTGACCGACAGCAGCGTGTTGATCAAATCTTGGGCAGACTGATCCAGCTTGGCTAGGGGCACTGGAATCTGCACAGTATCTTGGCTAGAGTCTGCTGCTGGGGCGGTCTGGTCGAGGTTTGGAGCTACAGCCGCCGCATCGATTGGCTCCGGAGTTGATACCAGATCAGTGGGAGAGAGGGCTGAATGCGATCGCTCGTCGTCATCCATAGCAGCAGAATCGAACGGCTCAATCACCCAAGTTTGGGCGTTGAGTGGCAACACCCAGTCTTCCACTGTGACGGTCGGCGGCTCTGTGGCTAACTCAGCAGGTAACGCATCGGAGTTATCCTCTACGGTGGTCAGCGGCTCCATCGCCGGGTCAATGGGTTGCGGATCGGCAGTTTCTTCAAAGCGATCCAGATCTAGATCTAGATCCAGACCCAGGCCGTCGAGGCGATCGAAAAAGTGGTCTACGTCTCCTAGCAGATCCCCAATATCGGCAGCAGCAACTTGGGGGTCAAGCCAATTGTCAGCCCCATCCGGGTCGGCAACTTCTGCCGCCAGGGCAGACGGCACCAGGTCTTCACTCAGCATCAGCTCAAAGGCAACCGGCTGCCCAGACTGGCTAGCACAGTCTTTTAAGGCTTGAAACAGTCGGGGCCATTGGCTGCGCCAGATGGGGATACTGGAGTCACTCAAAAGGGTTTCAGCCTGACGGAGCAAGGCCAACCAACCAGCAGAGAAGCCTAAGTCTTGGCCAATCTGGTCGAGCTGATCGATCAGGTGGCGGGCGCTATGAATAATCGATTTGGGTAGGGTACCGGAGGTTGGCAGCTTTTCCAGGGCAATCTCTAGATCCAGCACGACCAGTTCTAGCCCCTGCTGGGCAAAGTCCTGCTGAATCTGTTGTTGCTCAGACCACTGCGGTAAATAGGCCTGCTGTACCTGGTCCCGGAGCTGCTGTAGGCGCTGCAGGGCGGGTTGCGCCTGAGCCTGGTCCTGATTGGCGATCGGCAGCGTGGCCGCGATCAGTTCGCCTGCTTCTATCAGCATATCGTTGAGCTGGCGGTCTTCTAGAGGTGGGGCAGCGGTCAGATGGCGCAGATCGGAGAGCAGGTCTTCGAGGCTGGTGGCAACCTGCAAAATCCCATCGGCCCCTACGGTCACGGCTCCCCCTTTGATCGTGTGAATGACGCGATACAGGGTCTGGATATCTTTGGCCCAGGTTTGAGGCTGCAGCCGCGCCGCCTGATCGAGGTAGGTTTGCAGGCCCTTTTGGGTATCGACCTCGAACATACTGCGCAGTTCCTGCTGCAGTTGCGCTTCCATCAGATCCACAGAATCATCGGCGGAATGGGTGCCGTTATCCGGGGCCGAAGCAGCTTGGTCAGGATTAAGCATGGTGTTTTAGCAACGGAAGAGGATGGTGGGAACAAGCGGCAGGGCGAGATCGATGGCCGGGCGGACTTTTAAGGGTGAACCTCGATCGCATCTGTGGCAGCAGTGGTGGCCGCCACGTCAGTAGCGGCATCGACCTCAGGCGTCGACGGAGGGACTGGAGCATGGGCTAGAGAGGGCAGTTGAAAATAGGTGACATTGCGATCGAGGCTGTGGGCGATCGCAGCCAGTGACTGTGACTGCAGGCAGATAGCATGGGCTTGGGTAGAGGTGGCAGCGGCGACCTGGGCCATTGGCTGAATTGACTCTAGGGTGGTTGCGGCCCTACCTGCGATCGCCTGACTGACCTGGGTCACCTGCTGCCCCAGAGCCGCCACCTGAGCCATCGCGGTCCGAATTTGTTCGAAGGTCTGATTGGCCTGGCTGATACCGGATGTGAGGCTGTCGGCCTGCTGGCTAATGCCCTCCACGTCGTGGTTCAAGCCCGATACCACGGTTTGAATCTGTTCGGTACGGCGCTGTAGAACCACTAGACTTTGGTTGGTTTCGGCGGCCAGGTCATTAACCTGGCTGGCAATAGTCTCAAACTCCCGAGTGACCGCGGCAAATTGGGTGGGGTCTTGCTGTTCAGAGGCGCGGGTTGAAAGCATAGAGGCGTTCAGGGCCAGCACCCGAGTTAGGGAGGCTATCCGCTTCTGGTCTTTCACGAATTGAGTCGCTAGATCGACATAGCTGGTCAGGGTTTGGGTGCGCCCAACCATCTGCTGGGTTTCTCGCTGCAGGCTGCCCACGTTGCTGTTTATGGCGTCCATGTCCTGCTGCCCTTGGCCCACGGCCAGCTGACCGTGTGCGATCGCATCAATGGTTACAGTCACCTGCTGTTGATGGTCTTGGCATAGGGTTTGGATAGTTTCCACCAGCGACTGCACCCGGCTGACGGACTGCACGTGCTGATCGGCCTGGCTGGACATATTGACCGCTAGCGTTTCCACGTCGCCGGCCGACTGGGTGACCTCGGTGGCAATGGCTGATACCGCCGCCAGCATCTGACCTAATCGCTCAATCACCTGATTAAAGGCTGCTGCCAACTGCCCCATCACCGTCGGGTTAACCGCCGCAGTGACAGTCAAGTCCCCCATCCTCACGGATGAAAAGGCGCTCAGGAGCTGTTCTAGCTCGTGCTGCAAAGTCTGAGTCTGGCTGTCTTGAACGGTGGTGCGCTGGTCAAGCTGCTGCGCTAGCTCAGCCTGAGTCTGCTCTAGCGCGGCAAAGGACGACTGCAAGTGTTGGGCTAACTGGTCAATGGCGGTGCTGAGGACAGCCAGTTCCCCTGACCCTGGACACGGCTCCGGCCCCATGAGACGGTGGTTAAAGGCCCCTTGCCTCAGGTTTTCGATCGCCTGGGTGGCGGCTACGATGGGTGCAGCGGTGCGTCTGGCAAACAAGACCAGAGCGATCGCACCTGTCCCTGCCGCCGCTGCCGTTCCCAGCAGCAAGAGCAGCATCTGTTGCCGGATCGGAGCTAGGGCGATCGCCGTATCGGTGGTGAGCAGTGCCCCCAGGTTAGGATCGCCCAGGCCATCGATAGTTTCCACGGGTGCATAGCTGACCAGAGCATGGCCACCAGCAGCCGGGAAAATGGCGGCAGCCGACTGCCGGGCGGCGTGCTGTTCCAGCATGCCGCTAAACGTTTGAGCGACCGTACTGGCCAAATAGCTGGGCTGGCTACCGACCACAAACTCGCCCTCTCCGGTGAAGAAATGCCACTCACTGCCGGTTTCTAAATGGCGCTCAAACAGCGGCGCGATCGCGGCTAGGGGAATCTGCATCCAGATCGCCCCCACTGGCTGGTTGCTGTTGCGATCAATCACCGGGGCCACCAGTTCGATCTGCCCTTGGTCATTAGCCTCTGCATCCAGCGTCGCTACGGTCGTCCGCCGCGACTGCATGGCTTGCTGAAAAAAGTCGCGATCGCCCAGGTTTTCGGGCAGCGGATTGCTAGCGTCAGACTGGACTAGGGGCTGGCCCTGGGGGTCTAGAAAGGCCATGCTGGCGGCTTCACTCTCCGCCACCACCTGATTCAGCACTTCTTTTTTTTGGGCCAATGAAGTCGCCTGACGGCGGTCACCCTCTGCAAACATGGCCAGGCTGGCAACCAGTTGGGCTGCCCGCGAGCGCTCCACGAGCAACCCTCGCATGCGATCTGCCAGCAGCTGAGCCTGTACCAGCTGCTGCTGCTCGGCTTTGCGAATGCCGGCTTGGCGCGTCATCCAGGCTGTCAGGCCACCGATAGTCACCACTGGCACCACCCCTACGGCGATCGCCAACAGAGCCGCCTGCCACCGCAGTCCCAGCCGTGCCGTCGATTGCCCCTGTGGGCCGTCACTTGAAGGATTCCTAACAGGGGTTTGAGGCGTTTGTTCAGCCGCTTGAGATCGAGGCGGAATGGTAGTTGACATAAAATTACCTGAATAATGAGTCAGTAGACTTAGGCAGAGCGATCGGCAAGCCCGAGTCTCACAGGGGGCGATCGGCAGCCCCTGCGGCAGTAGACGCAGCACTGGGGCTGGCTGCTAAGGCGTTGGGGGCCGCTCCATGGGGAGCGGTGGGCAGCTGGAAGAACTGAATAGTTTCCAGAAGCTGATAAGACAGGGTCTCCATCTGCTCCGACTGCAGACGGTTGTCCTGGGTGAGCCCGGCGGTTTGAGTGGCGATGTCGGTAATGGTGCGCACTACTGCCGCCGCTTCCTGCACCGCCTCCACAATGTTTTGGCTGACCTGGGTGACAGCCGTTTCGGCCTCGACCGCGGCCACTGTCACCGTCTGCACATCGCTAAAGACCTGCCGGGATTGGCTAACGCCGTGAGTAAACTCGTCGACTAGCCCTCCTAGCCGCTGCACGTCAGCATCAACGGCAAACACAACGCTTTGAATTTGGGCGCTGCGCTGTTCCAGAGTGGTCAGGCTGTTGTTGGTTTGCTGGGCCAGCTGGCTAACCTGATTAGCAATGGAGCTAAATTCCCGCGCCGCCACTACAAACTGACGGGGGTCGCGCTGTTCGGCGGCTCGAGCGGCGACCAGCGATGCGTTTAGAGCCAGGGTCTGAGTGAGTGAGGCCACCTGAGTCTGATCTTGGACAAACTGATCGGCCAGGCCAACAAATTCTCCCAGGGTCTTCATCTGTTGGATAATGCGATCGCTGCCTTCCTGCAGAATGCCGATACCCGACGTTAGGTTGGTAATGGCTTGCTGGCCTGCGGCCACCGTCGTCTGCACCGCCTGCAGAGAGGCGCTGGTAGTTTCGACCTGGTGGGCGGTTGCCTCGGCCAGGGTCTGCACCTGGGCCGTCAACGTCAGAATCTGGTTTACCCCGGTGACCTGCTTGTCGGCATTGGCCGAAATCAGGCTAGCCTGAGTTTTTTGCTGGTTCGCGCTCACCGTGACCTGCTGGGCCGTATCCGTTACCTGCTTGAGCACGTCCGCCAGCCGCTCAATCAGGCGGTTGAAGGTATCGGCGACCAGACCGGTGGTGCGATCGCTCACCCGAGCCTGAACCGTCAGGTTGCCGTCTTCTACCTCCGACACCACATCCAGCAGATGGCTCACCTCTCCCTGCAGCACTTCGCTCTCAAGCGCCAGCGAAATTAGGTTGGCTACAGAGCCAATAAAGGTTTGCTCCTCAGCCCGCCAGTCGCGGGGGTTGCCGCTGTGCTCACAGCGCAGACTGCCAACCACGGTACCGGTAATCTGAATCGGCACCTCCAGCAGAGAAACGGTCGTGGGGGCAAGGGCATTTTCGGCCTGCAGCTCCCGGCTCGCCGGATGGTCGGCAACATGGGTCACGCTCAGGATTTGGTTCTGGGCAATCGCCGCAAAATAGTCTGGCACCTCGTCAATAGACAGAGCAGTAACGACATCAGCCTTTCTGCTCCCCTGCTGATAGCGCGACAGGCACAGCAGCCGAGTCTGCTCTGGCTGCGTCAGCCAAACACTCACTACATCCAGGCCCAGAGTACGGGCGATCGCTTCACTAAAGGAGGTCGCCGCCGCCTGGGCATCACCCTGAATCAGCGCTTCATGACGGGCCAGATCCGCCAGAACGTCGTTTTGTAAACCCAGCTGCTCAGCATTCTGCCGCAGGGTCGCCAGCAAGTCCTGAATCTGGGCTCCCATGCGGTTCACGTTCATGCCCAGAATGGCCAGTTCATCATTACCCCGCACCGGTACGCGGGCATCGAGCTGACCTTGGCCGAGCAGTTCAACGGCTTTCGCCGCTTGGCTTACCGGTCTGGTAGCACGTCGAGCCAGCACAATCCCCAGCAGTACCGCCGTGACTCCGGTCAGCAGTGTACCCACTAGAATCGTCTGCAGCAGCTGGCGCTGGGGCAAAAAGGCCAAGTCCGTATTGATGGAGGTGACCACGCTCCAGTTCAGGGCATCAAACCCCTGTAGGGGAGCATAGGCATTCAGAAATTCTTGGTCCTGAACCGTCTCGATCCAGGCCTGACGCTGTTTCTGATCGTTAACATCGGAGAACCTGGACAGCAGATCGGCTACAGGCAAACCCACCTGAGGGTTCTCAGGATCGGCGGGCAGACTCTGGAAAATCTCGCCGGAGCTGTCCACCAATCGGTATTGAGTATCTTGTCCCAAACTAGCGGCACGGAGAATAGCATTGCCCACAAATTCCACCGGAATCTTGGCCACGACCACCCCAAGCACTGTCCCTGCAGCATCCTTGACCGGCACCGCTACATAGATAGCCGCTACATCGGCCATGGCAGTCTCTACTGCCACCGGCTCACTAATGACTGGGGCCTGCGTCGAGAGCACCTGCTGGAAATAGGCGGCCCCCTGCTGGTTCACCTCCTGAGCAGAGCCTGTAGACTGCACCAGAACATCGCCATTGACGCTGAATATTCCCAGACTGGAGTAGGTGCGATAGTCCTGCACGAACTGCGTCAGCTCTCGGGTCAACCGCGCGGTGATGGCTGCCTTTTCCCTCGGCTCTAGATCGCTGGCAAACAGACCTGATTCCTGGGTGATATTGGCGACTGTGCTGGCGTTGGCAACGCGCTCCTGTAAAAACCGACGCAGCTGGTCGGAGAGCTGATCTACCCCGGAAATTTCTTCTTGAGCAATCCGCTCAGTGATCGACTGGTTAGCCGATCGGTACGCCACGTTACCGACCACTAACACCGGCAGCACGCCAAACACCGCCGCTAGGACCGTGGCTTTGAAGCCAATGCCGAGTCCTCTGCGGGGCGAAATGGGTTCATTGGGTACTACCTGAAGTACAGGAGCATCGTCTGTTTCAGCCTTCCGACCGGTAACGGAGGTAAATGCGTCATTGTTGGCATCGACAGGGGCATCGACAGGGTAGTCGGAGGCTTCCCAGGTATTTTGGCCAGGGACAGTCATGGTAATTTGGCTCCTGCTATTACGTCGCTAAACCTTGAACAACAATCCAGTTCTCAACCGAATCGGGGCCGGAATCGGGGCCAGAATCGGGATTAGAGCGTTCCAACTAAACACCTATCCGGGGTTTCACTGAGATCGGCCCGCTGGGCTGTATTTGCGTCCCTAAACAAAATGTTTTTTAGGTGGAACACGCTTAGGTATCTGAGAAAATCATCTCGGCAAAGCTGCGCTCGTTAATGCTATTCCACCGATAGATCCCCCCTCGAAAGGCATTCCAGTTGTCGTAAATTTGCCGGAAGCTAGCATCCTGGCCGGCGTACTCGGCATAGAGATCATTGGCGGCCGTGCGGGCTCCTTGAATGATTTCTGGAGTGTAGGAAATCAGCTCGGTGCCGGAGCTAATCAGTCGCTGCAAGGCCTCTCGATTGACCGCGTCATACTCGGCCAGCATCCTGACCTGAGCCTCAAAGGCGGCTAGCTCAATTGCCTGGCGGTACTCCACCGGCAGCCGCTCCCAGGCGACCTGGTTAACAACGAGTTCGTAGGTCGTGCCTGGCTCGTGCCAGCCGGGGTAGTAGTAATAGGAGGCGTACTGGTTGAGGCCCAGCTTTTCATCTTCGTAAGGCCCTACCCACTCTGCTGCATCAATGTTGCCTCGCTCCAGACCCAGCAAAATCTCGTTCGGCGGCAAGTTCTGGGCCTCAGCCCCCATCCGCTTGAGGACTTCGCCGCCCAGTCCCGGCATGCGCATTTTAATCGCCTGCATTTCGCTGACGGAGTTGACCTTGTTGCGGAACCAGCCGCCCATTTGGTTACCGGTGCTGCCAGCCGGGAAGTTGATCACGCCAAAATCACTGTAGATGCCCCGAATCAGCTCTAGCCCCCCGGCTCCATAGAGCCAGGCAATGTGCTGGTGAGGGTTGAGGCCAAAGGGCATGCTGGTAGCGAAGGCAAAGGCTCGGTTTTTCGAGGTGTAGTAGTATCCAGCCGTGTGGCCACATTCAGCCGTTCCAGCCTGCACCGTATCGATAATTTCTAGCGGTGGCGCAATTCCCCCTGCCGGAAAGGCTGTGATGACGAAGTTGCCTTGGGTCAGCTCGCTGATGCGATCGCACATCCGCTGAGCTGTGCCAAAGACAATGTCCAGGTTTTCAGGCCAACTGGTGGCCATGCGCCATTCGATTCGAGGGTTACCACCGCTACTGCTGCTGTTAGGAGTAAATACCTTTGGGGAACTGCTACAAGCAGAAGCTACCCCCGCTCCGATCGCCCCCAGAGTCAACTGATTAAATAGACGTCGGCGTTTCATAAATTAGTCTCACCAAAAAATAGATTAGAAATATATAGAGCTTCAGGCTAGATGCAGCTAGAGCGTGACTAAAGCCGTCTCAATCGGTTTAGGCTGTTGATAGGGCGGGGCAGATCAGACCACCAAAGGCATCCAGCGGCGAGGCTGCCAAAGCTCTGCCGGGACAATTTCAGGATTAAATTGCTCAATCGTCGAATCTTGAGCGAGCTGGACGGCGGTGCAGTTGCCCACTAGCTGATCAATCACCAGAGCAATACCGGCTAGCTGAGAACTGGTATTCAGCTGCACAGCATTAAAAACCTCTCGCGTCACGCCGCTGGCTCCCTCTAGCAAGAACTGCAGCGTCACCAGCGGAACCAGCTGACCCTGAACATGCACAACCCCCAGGAGGCCGGGCTGATAAAAGGGAAGGCTCAGTACCTGCGATCGGTCTACCAGAATCACTTCGGCAATTTCGGTAGCAGGAAAAGCCAGTTGTCGGCTGCCAACCTGAGTCAGAAAGTAGGAGCTATCGGGCAGAGCCAGGGAATCGAGATCTGCTTCAAGAGGGTCCGTCATAAGAAATTAATTAGGAAATGAATATGGATTTAGAGTTTTTGCAAAACCTCTGCCAGCCGTTCTCGACTCACGGGCTTGGTGATATAGTCGTTTGCTCCCGCCCTTTTAAGGCCATACTTAACTTCTACAGGGGTCTTTTTACTGGAGCAAAAAATCACGTTTTGCTGGGCTGTCACCTGATTAGTACGAATCTCTCGCAGAAACTTATAGCCATCCTGTTCGGGCATCACAATATCTAGAAATAGGCAGCTGTATTCACCGGTAGAGAGCTTTTCTACAATGCCTTTTGTACTGTCGACAGCTTCTACTTGATGCCCCATATCCTCAAGCAATGTTGACAGGAATTGTCTATCTACAGCACTATCGTCAACCACTAAAATTTGCATATGTACCTCTTCTTAGGATGTGATATTTCTTAGATATCCAAGTCAAACTTCTAATCAGAATTAAGACATCCGGAACTTAACTAGAAAAGTTTTTCAGAAATTGCAAGAAGTTAAAGCAACAGGCGCTTTAAGCCAAGATTTAATGAAGACAATATTTACAACTAGGTGGCTGCTTATCTTTGACTATCTCCATATCGAAGATTGATCGACACGGAAAACCAGGTCCACCATCAACAAGCTGATGTATGACAACTCAGCTTAAAATTTGCCCCTTCTCCGCAGGCAAAATCTGCTTCTGAATAGAGAGATCAGGGCCAAACTCTCAAAAATGCCTTCTAATAGAAAACCCTCGTAGTATTTTCTCTAAGCCAGCTTTGAATTTTGGTCTATCTAAATCAGCGAGTAGGCTCAATCAAAACCGATGGTCATGCTGTGAATTTTTCATAGAAAATAACTCCTGACTTGATTCAGCGCATTCTTAAACAGGGGTTCAACTAGTCGCTGACCTAGAAATTACTGACTTTAAGAGTTCTCTTAGATCTGCTTCAAATCTAGGGATCTCCTCTGTAGTAAGTGGCTTAGAAAGAAACTGACAACCGCTCCATTGCGATCGCCAATTATTCGAGAGCGTACGTTCTGCCGTCAGCATGATTAAGGGGGTAGCCGAAATTTGCGAATGACGCCGAATCTGCTTCAATAAGTCGAATCCAGAAATGTCTGGCATATTGATATCTAGGAAAACAATGGCTGGTTGTGTATCCAGCATGGTGTCTACCGCAGTCGCAGGATCATCATGCGATCGCACCTGGTATCCCCAACTAGAAACCAATCGTTTGAATTGCTGCAGCATAACGGGGGAGTCATCGATAATTAAAATTTCAGATGCTGCTTTACGGAAAGGCAATTCAACCTTAATCAGCCCTTGATCCGCTAACTTTGTCAAACCTCTAGCAATTTCTAAAGTGTCTTGAGCCAGAGTCACTGCGATAGAATCGAGAGTTGATCCATGGGAGAGAATGGCTCTCAAATACTTTTTTTGACGGTCGGTTATGTAGGATGTTCTAATGACTTCCTCATCAATAGAAAGCTTGCTATCTAGATCGGGAATCACACGTTTAACTTGCTCCCAGACTAGCTGCCGACGACGTGCCTCAGCTAGCATTTTTGAGAGATCAAAGCTAGACATTGAAGCTTGAATTGAGAGATCGTTCTCTGGTTTAAACTGTGCTTCGCCAGAGTAACTAAATAGCATCTGATCCAAGTCTTGCAGTATTCTGAGCCATACAGCATGTTGAACTTCTTCAGGCTGGACTATTTTTAACTCATACAAGCTTTTCAAAAAAATCGGCAATCGCTCTAGCTGGCGATCGCAGTCATCCAAATGCAGCTCTTCCTTGAGGCCAAGGACAATCCTTTGAGCTGGCTTACTGCGAATACGCAAAACATAGCGTTCAATTATCTTAAGTAGATAGTCGATGGATAAAGGTTGCTCCCCTGAGAAAACAATCCTCCCTTTCACTAATCCTAGCCACCAAGATTTTTCAGCCAAATGGCAGGTATCCTCATGGAAGGAATGATGCCAATATCCGGTCAGAGTTAAATCATTCTTATGTTCAATCTTGTAAGCTAAATTTTGAGAATTAAATGAAAATTCCTGAGAATGGAACGAGCTGGTTTGATGATAGGTAATCACTGACTTCTAACAGGTATAGAACATCCTGGTAGATTTGCACCGAGAGCTGCGACGATAGACTATTAACTGGGTGAACAAGCCAGATATTGGTTGAAAACCATCAACCAAAAATCATCGGTCTACTTATGATTTAACCCCAAGCAGACACAGGTGATTGAACCAACTTATTTGCTTCACGGCAATGTTATGTAAATAGATGTAACGACTCTTGCTCGCATGAGGTGCAGGCAAGTTCCTCAGGCCTATAGTCGTCAATGGCTTCTTGAGCTGAGGTGTACCTCAGCCGTTTGAAAAACGTAATAGACAGCCTTTTGATCGCGTTATGTAACTAGCAATTTTACTAGTACTTAAAGCCGAGAAGTGCGAATGAGAATAAGATCTTAATCGCGTTATATATTCATTTTTTCTATAAAAAGGCCTGAATATGTAGTGACAATCTGGAACTATTGATATAGCTAGATCTTCAGGATTAGTATTTGGTACTCAGTTACACCGATTCAGATTACAGGTAAGCAATTTTCAGCACTAGACTATGTATGTCTATTCTCATGGTTTTTTGATAATCTGCCCGCCAACGTAAATTTTTAGGCAAAGCTTCTCTTTTTCATTTGACATTCATAATTGCTCAGCCCAGTAGCCAATTGGTCTACACTAAGCTCCCCCCTGTCCTTTACCTCACAAAAGTCAGTTCCCATCTCAGGCCTAGGTCGGACTCAGCTGCACCATCTGCCAGTTGATTAGCGTCCTCACCGGGTGAACGTTGGCCATTACCCCCCACAGTTACGCTTCCGTTTTCAGAGATCTCCTTTCGGCGATCGAAGTGTATGGGTTTTGTCAGGCAGCATTTTGAGCCAACTGCTTCAATATTTTTTCAACTTCTCGGGGGTTACGAACTCCTAGAAATCCTATCTCTTCAGTCCTTTGATCGCCATCACTGTCTTTCCAGTGCCGAATCACAATAACTACATCACCCGTTCCATCTGTTCTTTCCTTCCGGTACACATTTGCTAATTGCTCAGGTAGATAGCTTCTAATAGTAGTAGACCAACCACCCTCAATTGAGATAGCTCGTTGATCTGTAACCAAGTAAACTGTTTTCCGTACTGCTTGCCACATCCATAGGGGACTAGACAGCATTCCAAACCCAATCAGCACGAAAGGTACACCGAAAAGAGCAAACAGATGCTCAGGTTGTAAACCTGCTTGTAAATTGGGGAGTTTGAACCCCAATGCTCCCCACATCCAAAATATGGCAAAGCTAGTCCAGGGAATACCCAAAAAAGCACTTACGATGAAAGATGCTGTGATCAATTGAGGCACAGGCTGATCCACCCATCTTATAAGTTCTCCGGGCTGAAGCTCGTCATCTATTTTTCTGCGGACTTCTTTTGGTATACGCAAGTTGCCTAGCATAACGGGTTCTTTGCCGACTAGAAACCTTTACAAGAAAGGAAAGAATTAATTTTTCCTCAACTAATGTTCCCGTTACCCATTGCTAGTAACTCATCGAACTCAACTACTATCTCTAATCCTAAGAAACACGGACTAATCTGCCATAGCAAGAGACTATTGCCCCAAATTCGACGACAATCGTGTTTCTTTCAGGATCAATGCACAACAGAGCTGTTTGTAGGGGCTCCTAGGAAATACACTCAGAGGCCACAGGAAGCAGTTCAAAGTCTAAAGTCTGAGCCTTTTGCCGGAGTTGCTTGAGGGTACGTTCGCGATAGTGCTGCTCATAGGTGTCAATACCTGAATCTACATAGGCTTCTCCGCACTGTCAGAGGTTATAGAAAATGCGAGCAAGCTTGTGAGCTGCTGCGGTAATGGTTTTTGGCGCACCCGAACGAGCGCGCATGCAACGGTAAAAGGGGCGACATCGCTGGCAGATTGAGGGCTTCTTCAAAACTGCCAAGCATCACTTTGGCCTGCATCGTTTCGGCCAGAAGAGCCTGATTGAGCTCTATCGCTGGCTAGTGCTGTCCTAGTTACCTTTGTCTTGGCACATTGGGACTTTCTGGCAACTGCAACAAACGACGCCGACCTCGTAGACGAACAATTCCGTAGCCGCTTCGGTATACACCTCCAACTCACAAGTCGTTTGGGCCAATTTCTCGAATGGAAAATATCATTTCAAATAGCCCAATAGACATGGAAGGGATTTGCAGTTCATCAAGTCCTTTCGCCGAGCAACTAGCTACCAGAGGTTTTTACCGTCGATAACCTCGATAGACGCTGTGGCTGCATCGAAGTTGTCGAACAGACGTGCATTAACGCCGATTCGGCGGGTGCTTTTGTCCCAACTTCCGTCCAGTTCAAAAGCGGGACTATCGGAGAACGTGGTACACCCGCACTCAGGGCAGAAGTGATGCACTACAGATTTCGTATTCCAGCGATAAGTCGCATCGTCAGTTGATGAGGTTGTTATTTGAAACTGACTAGGCTGGTAGTACGCCCACAGCGCACCGCGTTTGGAACAAAAGGAACAAGTGCACCGAGTAAGTTTCGCAGGAATATCACCCTCGATGCAAAAGGCAGTCTTCCCGCAGTGGCAGCTTCCCCTGATCGCCATATGTTCTCTCCTCTTTTGCAAACTTACGAATGTGTATAGATTGCATAACGCTCCGGTTGAGCGGCTATCAGCAGCCTTTGCATCTCTACCAAGATCTTGTGTCAGTCCGCTCCAACCAGGTTGTTAGCGTGCTGATCATACGACCAACTACAGGAGATTTGCTGGCTAGCTCATCAACAAACCTACCATTAAGTACAGCATAACGATGCTACTGGTTGATGAGATGATGAGTCTAACGCGATTATATCGAATGAGTTCACGAATCCCAGCTTTGTCGGAATAACCCTGACGATCAAGCCGAGTATGAATCGGGACAGCAAAGACAAGACTCACGATCATAATGGACGCATTCAGTACAAGTAACACGAACACCCATCCAAGTTCGATTTCTACCGGACGGAGGAATATCAGGAGAAGTGTACTGAACATCAGCAGCGTGTAAGGTACGTAAATGCTGAATGGTAGTCTACGCTCATACTCTTTGTGGAACGATACGAACTCTGCTTGCCCAACCCAACTTAGAAGCGGATAAGTTGTAACTTGTGTGTACCAATGCAAAGCGTTATTGAAAAAGGTTGCAAAAGCAGCAACTACGAAAACAATGATTGCTGTACTCATAGTGTTTGTACCTCTTGTATTGTTAGCCTGAGTTATTCGGCAGTATCTTTAAGCGCTGACGGTTTCCATGAGGCGTTGCTTGTTGCAACTCGCCTCAACAGTTCATTGAGAGTTTGCTGTTCCTGAGGTGTCAAAGTGGAAAAGAATTGTTGTGCAGCTTCAACTGATAATTTTTCTGCTGCTTGAAGGCGTTGCTTACCAGCTTCTAGAAGATGAATTTCATAAGCTCGACGATCGTGTGCATGAGGTCGTCGTTCAATCAAGCCCTGCTCTTCTAAGTCATTTAGAAGAGTAACCATTGTAGCTTTATCAACACGCAGCCTCTCACCAAGTCGTGCTTGAACCATTGAACCTTCACCCGCTAGTAATTGGAGAATACCAACCTGAAGCGGGCGTAAATTTAAGGGAGCCATCGCACGAGCATAAAACTGTGAACCAAGCTCAGTTACCCAATGCAGCACGAAGCCTGTCCAACGACCAAGACATTCAGGCAAAGGCTCCCAGTCCAATTCGTGGTTGTTAAAGGTAGGTGAGTTGATTGATGGGCTTGAATGTTTTAAGGACTGTTTCGGGGTTGTTCGCCTCTTCATAAAGCCAATGCCATTCACTCAATAAACGTTAGCACAAAAAACGTTTATTGAACAAACTACTTTGAAAATTGCTCTGCAAGTGTTTTCGTCTGACTCACCAGCAAACGAAGCAGGCTAACAATTGTTTAGAGGGAAAGTTTCCGCCTAATATCCCTATACGGGTGATTAGGTGGAAATACATCAGCCTAATCACCCTATAGAGATGATTAGGTGGAAATACGTCAGCCTAACACGCCTGTGAGGGTGATTAGGTGGAAAAATTCAGTATAACCACCCCTTCTTCTAGCGGGCTAGATTGCTTAGGTTTTGTTTACTGTCTATTTAGTGTGCATCTACCCTATGGAGTCTAATCAGCCTCCTCCCAAGAAGCTGCTGGATCAAGTTCGCGATACCATTCGCGTAAAGCACTACTCGTACCGCACTGAGGAAACCTACGTTCAATGGATTCGTCGCTTTATCCTTTTTCACAACAAGCGACATCCTAAAGAGATGGGGGTGCCTGAGATTGAGGCATTTTTGACTCACTTGGCTGTTGAAGGAAATGTAGCTTCTGCTACTCAAAATCAAGCTCTGAGCGCGTTGCTGTTTCTCTATCAAGAAGTTCTGTGTCAGCCTTTAGATGGCAGGATTGACGCTATCAGAGCGAAGCGCTCACGGAAGCTGCCGACTGTGCTAACTCCTGATGAGGTGCGTTCTGTACTGCAGCACATGTCGGGTGTCCATCGCATTATCGTTCAGTTGCTCTATGGCAGTGGGCTAAGGCTGCGGGAAGCCATGCAGTTGCGGATTAAGGACTTGGACTTTCCCCAGCACCAAATTATTGTGAGAAATGCAAAGGGGCAAGAGAGCCGGGTGACCATGCTGCCTACAAGCGCAGTTAATCCCTTGCAGGAACACTTAAAGATGGTGCAGCGGCTCCATCAGCAAGATTTGGAGCAGGGCTATGGTGCGGTGGTATTGCCTTTTGCATTAGCCCGCAAGTACCCAAATGCCAATCGCCAGTGGATTTGGCAATTTGTCTTTCCGTCGTCAACGCGTTGTCGCGACCCTCGCAGCGGAGCTGTTGTGCGTTATCACTTGCATGAGAGCGGCTTGCAAAAAGCTGTCAAACAAGCTGTTAGAAGTGCTGGTATCCACAAGCGAGTTGGCTGCCACACGTTTCGCCACAGCTTTGCGACTCACCTACTGCAAAACGGCTACGACATACGCACAATTCAGGAATTGCTGGGCCATAAGGATGTCAAAACCACAATGATCTATACCCATGTGCTAAATCAAGGGGGGCGTGGGGTGAGGAGCCCGCTGGATATAAGTTAGCCCTGCACGGTTGCGCTTTCGGTGCGCTTCTGGCAAGTTATTAGTGCGGGGAATGATTCTGGGCGGGGAAGAGAGAAGTTGGAGCTTCTCAAATCCCCTGAGTCATCCCAACTTATCCGGGGTAAGCTGGCGATAACCTGGGATCATTCTAGGCTCTAGCGTCGCGTTTTACCTTCATTGGGGACGGCTAGATAGTTCCCCGTTTTCTTTACGAAGACGGAGAGACCCGTATGTTTCAATCACCTGAAGGGGAGAACAGCTCCTCAAATTTTCGATTGCCCTCGTACCACCCAGATCGGCTCTGCCATATTTTGCTGGGGGATTACTCTGCTGTTGTCAGGGCGATCAACCGTATGGAGGTGCTGGGCTACTGCGATCGCACCGCCTGGATCGACCCCGTTGCCACCGGCAGAAACGGTGAATACATCAGCGTCATGAGCCGCAGGCTAGGAAAGGCTACAAGCTAGCAAGCCGTAGGGGGTGCTGCAGCCCATAAACGCCAAAGAGCCCAAGCAAGTTTGCTTGGGCTCTTTGAAGTAACGCTGTAGATGAACTAGACAATGTATAGCTGCATCTATAGCAGGATGCGTTCAGTTTTCACCTAGCGCATCCTACAAAGACAGCGGTTTAGTAGTTGCGGGAGAAGTTGTTGCGAGAGAAGCCATCGCGACGCTGACCGCCGCCACCGCCACCGCCGCCACCGAAGGAGTTGTTGTTCTCCCGGGGCTTGGCTTTGTTGACTTTGAGGTCACGACCCATCCACTCTGCACCATCGAGGGCGTCAATGGCAGCTTGCTCTTCAGCATCAGCTGACATTTCGACGAAACCAAAACCACGCATGCGGCCGGTTTCACGATCTGTGGGAAGCTGAATCCGCTTGACTGTGCCGTATTCTGCGAATACTTCAGTCAGATCTTGCTCAGTTACCTGATAGGACAGGTTGCCTACGTAAATCGACATGGATTGTCTCCAAAATTAGAGGTATGTAGAGAGTGAAATTTCGGAGAGAAGCCTGTCAATACCGAGCGTAAAAAAAACGTCAACACTTGAAACAAACGCTACACCGATCTTTATCTCAGCCTTCATAGTAGCATTCAATCTTTGAACTGGGGAGAGCATTTACACCAATTGGTTGAAGTCAACCGTAAATTATTGGGTCTAGACTTTAAGCTTGGCGCTGCAACAGAGCCAGCAGCAAGGATACTAGGCCAGTCACGACCCGCTTTAGGGTTAATAAATTTTGGTGGGCAGCAGGGAAAATTTAGAGGAGTCTGGCTCACTGACCACAATATTCTAATGAGTAGAGTCGGTATCAGGGCTTTGGGTGTGGCCGCCTGCTGAGCCATCTCTAGACCTGACCGCGCCCCTAGGCTTTGCCCTCAAACCGCTGATACCAAATCAAATTCCCCGCTAAGGTGAGCGTTAAGGCGATGGCTCTAACCCGTCGGCTCAGGTCGGTAACCGCCTCAGCTTAGCTATTCCATCTAGAGGCACATGCGCTCGGAAGCCAAAACCTAATCGAGAATGGCAGGCGACAGATACATCAGGATCGCTCCGGCAATCAGCTAGCCCACCCTAGAGGCGAGCGGAAAGAGGGTTTTGCCTGTGAATTGGGTGCCTGTGTGCGATCGCAGTTAAAAACGAGAACCGAGACTAGCCTAGACGCTGGCTTACCTTCTGGTACGCGCTGCGGGCCGTTAGCTTTCCCCCAAATAAAACGTCATGGGCATAGGAAACTAACAGTATCGAACGATACCAATCTGTTGCTAATGGCCTCATTCGGTCAAAGCCAATTTGGCTGTGAAGATGACTATGAGACATTCGTTTTCTCAGTTATGGTTTCGTAACTTTACTACCTACAACTCTCAGATTGAACTATCTGAACGCGCTCCTAACTTGTTGTCTTGACAGTAGCTCTTAAAGCAGAGCTAAGTAATAGCTGCTCTAAAAGCTAAGCTGAATGTCTCCAACGGCAGATCGCCAACCCAATTGGGTTTGCTCCATTGACAGAGTTTGTCTGGGGGCAGCTAGAGGAAGCTAAGGGCATTGAACAGCTTTTATGTCCAGGCTTTTTCCCTTCCTTAAAATGAGCTTCTTTAACTTTGATACTCCAATAGTTTCTAAGAAACAGTCGGCCTTTTCTATTTACGATTCACCAGGACTGTGGCGGGTTCACTGGCAGATTAAACAGCGGGTTATTGTGTCCACGTTCTACACGCGGCATGATCAGGCGTGTCTACTGTGGGCAGCTGTATCTGCCGCAATTTTTCTGGCTGCTCAGTTTTTGTCGCTAAACTGGTTTGCTCAGGCGATGATGGCCTCTGGATTAACGGTGCTCTGTGTCGTGGGGATGGTGGCTCTAACCTCCCACTTTAGTGCTGAAGAACGGTTAACCTGGGTGCTCTATGGCTGGAGCGGGTTGATGCTGGTGGGCACTCTGACGACCGATTTAAGCCTGTTTTTGGGATGGGGTGAGGTTTTAGGACATTTGTGCCCTTTGTGGCTAGGCATTAGCGGTATTGGCTATGTGATCACAGGATTGGGAATGCGATCGCGCGCCTTTATGCTGATAGCAGCCGCGCATTTCCTCACGATTTACATACTTCCCCACGTCGGTATGTGGCAGCCGCTCACGACGGGCATTGTCATCAGCGGCTGCGCTCTCCTGATTGCAGAAGTTCAGTGGGATGCCAATGGAGTTTGCGGCTACCAAGCTCCTTTAGAGGCCGACTCACAGGCATAAAACCTGCCTGCGCACCTCTTTAATAGCAGCTCAGCCAGTTCATTAAAAACAGAGTCAAGCCGCTGTTGTGCGTTGGCTAACAATTTGCGATCGCAATTCAAGGCAGGATGCTAGTCACAGCGCTCTCAGCACACGGGTGCTCTAACCCCCGTAGTCGGTTGTGACATATGCGGATTCTTTTGGTAGAAGACGACAGACCCCTGGCTACCTCATTGGCAGAAGCACTCGCGGCTCAGCACTACACCGTGGATGTAGCAGAAGACGGAGAAGTAGCTTGGACTCAGCTAGAAACCCTGCCTTATGACCTGGCTCTACTAGATGTGACCTTGCCTCGGCTCAATGGATTGTCCCTGTGTCAAAGAATGCGATCGCGCGGCTACCAGTCTCCAGTGCTCATGCTGACCGCCCGCGACACCAGCCTAGACAAAGTTGCTGGCCTAGACTCTGGGGCCGATGTTTACATGGTCAAACCCTTTGACCTGGCAGAACTGCTAGCACAGATTCGAGCACTGCTGCGCCGGGGCGAGAGAGGCAACTCCCCGCTCCTGCGCTGGGGCGACCTGCGGCTCAACCCCAGCACCTACGAAGCCAGCTACCGAGACAGCCCGCTGCGCCTAACCCCCAAAGAGTTTGCCATTCTAGAACTGCTCATGCAAAACGGACGGCGTGTGCTCAACCGAGCCTTTATCCTAGAATCAATCTGGACGTTAGAAGAAATCCCCGGCGAAGAAACCGTAAAAGCCCACGTCAAAGCCCTGCGGCAAAAGCTGCAAAAAGCAGGCGCGGGGAGGAACTTGATTGAAACCGTGCATGGGTTGGGGTATCGGTTGAGAGGGTGAGGGGGTGAAGGGTAAAGGGTAAAGGGTAGAGGGGTGGTGGGGAGCGGGGGTGCGAAGGAGTAAAGATTTGGGAGATCTAAAACTCTCCTTAGAGATTAGAGATATGGATGCATTTGTAGACCAAGCCAGCCGGTAGAAGCCGGATCCATCTATCTACCTTCCCCGCATTCCCCGTGTCCCATCCACTCCCCACTCATCTATCCTTCATCCATCCACCCTTTACCCCTTACCATCTACCCATCCATCCACCCCTCTACTCCACCCAAGGCAAGGCAACCGACACCACAGTCCCACCCCCCAGAGTGCTGCTTACGCTCAGGGTGCCGTCGTGTAGGTCTACACAAGTTTTAACGACGGCGAGACCTAGCCCGGTGCCTTGGACGCTGCCGACGTTGTCTCCGCGATAGAAGGCTTCAAAGATCTGGTCTTGGGCGGTTGGGGGAATGCCAATGCCCTGATCGCTGACCTGAAAGTGCAGAGTATTGCTGGTAAGGCTGACCTGAAGCTGGATTTTGCCGTCTTCCGGGGAATATTTGGCGGCGTTGGAGAGCAGGTTCAGCAGCAGTGAGCGCAGCAGCTTTTTATCGAGGAAGGCTTTGGGCAGCGGTAGCGGCAGCTCAAACAACAGGTGCTGGGTGGGTTTGAGGCTGGCCTGCACTTCGTCTACGATTTGCCAGCAGAAGGGTTCTAGCTCAATAATCTCAGGGGTAAACTCCAGCTTGCCTGCTTCGGCGCGGGTCAGGGTGAGAATGTCGCTGACGAGCTGGCTGAGCCGCTTGGCAGCGGTTTGAATGCGCTCAATGGCGTTGGTCTGCTGGGTCGGGGTCAAGATGGCCCGATTGGTTTCTAAAGACTGAGCCGAAACCAAAATGATGCTCAGCGGCGTTCTCAGCTCATGGGAGGCCATAGAGAATAGACGCAGCTTCAGGTCGCTCAGTTCGCGGGTGCGCTCTAGTTCGGCCTGCCAGCGCGATAGGTAAATCAGCAGGCTGCTGGTGAGCAGTAGGCCAATCAACAGCGTCGCCAAAGTGCTCAAGGGAAAATAGCGAGGCTGGTAAGCAGAAGAGGGCAGGAACACGATGCGCCATTCCCGCTGGCCTAGGTATAGGCTTTGGGTACAGTTCTGTTGATCTGAACACAAAAAGTTTCTGCCCGGCTGAGTTTTGGGAATGGGGTTAGCTGT
Organism: Pseudanabaena sp. FACHB-2040; assembly: GCF_014696715.1. Taxonomy (NCBI): domain Bacteria; kingdom Bacillati; phylum Cyanobacteriota; class Cyanophyceae; order Pseudanabaenales; family Pseudanabaenaceae; genus Pseudanabaena; species Pseudanabaena sp. FACHB-2040. The sequence goes on along the minus strand of NZ_JACJQO010000008.1, from coordinate 178,785 downwards.
GGTAACGACTCGCTGCAGCGCAGAGTTGTAAAAGCCTAAAAATTGCTCGTCGGAACTGGCGGTTTGGTCATAGAGATAGAAGTCAATGCCGAAGTTCAAGTCTTGAAGGGCTTCTTCGACCACATCGGCAACCCGAAACACGCCCAGAATATAGCCCTCTAGGTGCTGTCGTCGGGCTTCTAGGGTAGAGGCTGGCTGGCTATAAACCGGCAGAAAGACCAGGAAGCTGTATTGGTTGTCGGCAGTTTCTTGGACTAGCTGGATGCGGGCAGTAAATGCGATCGCACCCGTATCTCGCGCCAGATCTAGGGCCACCTGCCGGGTCGTGTCTGAAGCCAGGTCGTAGCCCATTGCCACTTCGTTGCCCTGCCAGGGTTCTATGTAGGTAACGGGTATATATTCACTGCGCGGAGCCGCCGGAACCATCGCTCCAGCTGCATTGCGCTCTAAGATGCTGGCCTGCTCAAAGCTGCCCTGCAGCGCCAACGCCTGCTCATAAGCCGCGCGCTCTGCTGCCGGAACGCGCGGTGCCCACTCCAGCGCCTGAATGCCGGGATAAGAACCTAAGGCCCGCTGCACAAAGCGGTGAAAATCAGTTTGGCTGACCTGATTATCCGCAACCCGGTAGAGGTCTCCTAGAGAGAGCAGCAGCTCGTTGTAGCGGTTTGTAGTGCGCTGAAGCGACGTTGTAAGGTTATCAATCTGCTGCTGAAATTCACTTTGCCGCGTTAGCCGTTCCCATCGCCCCACCCACAGCGTTGTCGTTAGGGTCAGCCCTAGCCCGACGATCAGGGTGAACGTAGTGGGCAGAGATCGAAAAAGCCGCGTGACAACCATGAAAATTTTGTTTTGAGCAGTCTATGTCAAGTTACAGCATTTAAATCTGCAGTCTTCAAACTCCTTAAAATCGGGTTTCTGTCAAGCTGTTCGAGGCTTACTTCTGTCATCAAATGGTAAATATTCTTCCCGAATTCTTCCCAAATTCTTCTCCCATTCTTTCTGATGTGTGTTCTACAGTTAAGCCCAACTTCAACGCACATCACACAGTCATCAGCTTACAAACTGTAGCTGATTTTACTCTTTTTTAGAACCCGATTTTTCGTAATCCCTTCACTCAGTTTGCACACTCTTTTGGGGCCGCTATGAAACGCCGAAAACTGCTCAAAACTAGCCTTAGTTTTACCGCTGGCATTACATTGGCCAATGGGCTAAAAGCCTGTAGCTCAAACTCTCCTGTAGCATCCTCTGAAGCGGCGGCTGGGGCAACTGCTGGGGCCACCAATGCCAAGCTGACGATGGTGCAGGGCGGCGGCTTTCCCAACAGTCTCGACCTACACCGCATAGGAACCAATCGGCCTGCCTACGGTATCTCTTGGGCGATGTATGACCGGCTGATGACCTTTGGCACCAAAGAAACGCCTGATGGCTCGCTATCCTACGACTACACAGTGCTTGAGCCGGAGCTGGCAGAGAGCTGGGAAATGGCTTCAGATGGGATGTCTGTCACCTTCTTTCTGCGGCAGGACGCTACTTTCCACGACGGCACGCCGGTGACAGCCAAAGATGTGAAGTGGTCCTTTGATCGGGCCGTGTCTATCGGCGGCTTTCCCACCTTTCAGATGAAGGCAGGGGTACTGGAGAAGCCAGAGCAGTTTGAGGTGGTAGACGACCACACCTTCCGGGTGAAGTTTTTGCGCCCCGACAAGCTCACCATGATCGATCTGGCAGTCCCGATTCCGGTCGTGATCAACTCGGAATTGGTGAAGCCCCACCTGAGCGAAGCCGACCCCTGGGGAGCCGAGTGGCTCAACAGTAACGATGCCGGGGGCGGGGCTTATAAGCTCGGCGAGTTTAAGCCCAACGAGCGCATTACCCTAGTGCGCTTCGAGGAGTGGAAGTCAGGCCCACTGCCCCAGATTGAAGAAGTCATTGTGCTCAACGTGCCGGAGGCAGGTAACCGACGGGCGCTGCTGGAGAGGGGCGACATCGACATCAACTTTGACCTCTCGGAAAAAGACCTGAAAGAATTCAAGGCGATGGACCAGTTTACGGTTCTATCGGCTCCAATTGAAAACTGCGTCTACTCCGTCGATATGCACACCAACGCTCAGCTAAAGGGGGCTGAGAACCCCTTTGCCGATACTAAAGTGCGGCAGGCAGTCGCCTATGCCATGCCCTACGATGCGATCGCAGAAACGGCCTTTTATGGGCAGACGGTGCCCCTCTATGGCAGCGGCGACTTTGAGCCTAAATCTGCTGAGTGGCCCCAGCCCAGCCCTTACAAGACCGATCTGGCAATGGCCCAAAAGCTGATGTCTGAGTCTGGCTATCCCGACGGGTTTGAAACAACGCTGGCCTTTGACCTGGGCACCAAAGAATGGGCCGAACCGGCAGTCGTGCTGATGCAGGAGTCGCTAGCGAAGATCGGCATCAAGATCAATATTGAGAAAGTGCCCAACGCCAACTTCCGGGCGGTGCTGGTCGAAAAGAGCCGGCCCATGATTGTCAACAACTTCGGTGGCTGGCTAAATTACCCTGATTACTTCTTTTTCTACGCTTACCACAGCCAGGATGCGACCTTTAACGGCAGTTCCTACAAGAACCCGGCAATGGACCAGCAGATCGAAAAGGCGCTGGCCTCGGAACCAGGAAAGGCAGAGTATGACGAGAGTGTGAAAGGCTTTATCAAAACTGCCTGGCAGGAAGTGCCCCGCGTGCCTCTCGTGCAACCGGTGCTAGGAGTAGCGATGCAGCCCAACATCAGCGGCTACCAGTATTGGTTCCACCGCCAGCTCGATTTCCGTCAGCTGCAAAAGGCGTAAGTCATGGCACAGTCAACGGGAAAAGTTATCGGACGGCGGTTAGCGGGCGCAATTCCGAGCGTCATCGGGGTGGTTATTGTGACATTTCTGCTGACGCGAGCCCTGCCTGGTGATCCTGCTGCATTCTTCGCCGGACCAGCGGCTACTGCAGAGGCCATTGAGGAGATCCGCCGCAGCTTGGGACTCGACCGCACCCTGCCAGAGCAGTTTCTGCTTTACCTGGGCAACTTGATTCGGGGCGATCTGGGCGTTTCGCTCACGACCGGCCAAACCGTAGTGTATGACCTGATGACGCGGCTGCCCGCCTCTCTGGAACTGACCTTGGCCGGACTGGTATTTGCGATCGCACTTGCCCTTCCCCTCGGCATCCTAGCAGCCACCCGACCCAATTCTTGGATTGATCACTCAGTCAGGCTACTGGCAACAGCAGGCGTCTCTCTGCCCACCTTTTTTACCGGCCTATTTCTGCTGTACATCTTGTATTACCGCTTGGGTCTGGCTCCGGCTCCCGTAGGGCGGCTAGATCTACTTCATAGTGCCCCCCCTCAGGTAAGCGGTTTTTACTTAATCGACAGCCTACTAGCAGGCGATCTGGGTCTGTTTGGGGCCGCCCTAGCTCAGCTCATTCTGCCCGCTATCACCCTGGGTCTGTTTGCCCTAGCTCCCCTAGCGCGCGTCACCCGCGCCGCCATGCTCGCCATTCTCTCTAGCGACTTCATCCGCACTGCCAGAGCCAGCGGCCTACCGCCCCGCCAAATCCTCTTTGGCTACGCCTTCCGCAACGCCATGCTCCCCGTTGTCACCACCCTCGGTATTGTCTTTTCCTTTCTGCTAGGAGCCAACATCCTAGTTGAAAAAGTCTTTGCCTGGCCCGGTATCGGCTCCTACGCCGTCGAAGCCCTCGTGCAGTCAGACTACGCCCCGATCCAAGGCTTTATCTTGACGATGGCACTGCTGTACGTCTTTCTCAACCTGCTGATCGACCTGCTGTATGTAGTGATTGACCCAAGGGCAGGGGTGGAGGGGTAAGGGGTGGAGGGGTGGAGGGGTAAGGGGTAGATAAATGGATGAGTAGAGGAGTAATGAGTGGATGAGCAATATTCGATGAATTCCCGATCTCTCCTGTCCCCCCTATCTCCCCCACCATCCCCATCCCCGCGCTCCCCTCTCTGCGTCTTCCCCCCTTCTCTCCTACCCATTCACCACCCCTCCGCCCCATGACCGCCACCCTCCGCCACACCCAGTACGTAATTAGCGAAAACGTCATTACCTTTGCTGCGTTTGGGCTGTTTTTTGTGTTTGCGCTGTTTGCTATCTTTGGCGAGGCGCTGGCACCCTATGATCCGCTGGCTAGCAATTCTGCGATCGCACTACAGGCCCCCTCCCCATCTCACTGGTTTGGCACCGACCAGTTGGGGCGAGATGTGCTCAGCCGCGTGATTGTGGCGACCCGGTTGGATTTGGGTATTGCGGTGCTGGCGGTCGCAATGTCGTTTTGGGTAGGCAGCATTTTGGGCACCTGCGCAGGCTATTTCGGCGGCTGGACTGACCGCATCATTTCTCGCTGCATAGACACCCTGATGGCATTTCCTTTATTTGTGCTGGCGATGGGGCTAGTGGCGGCGCTGGGCAACTCCATTGAGAACATCATTTATGCAACGGCCGTTATCAACCTGCCGCTCTACACCCGAGTCGTGCGATCGGAAGTTTTGATCCGGCGCGAAGCTGGCTATGTCGAGGCGGCGCGGCTGGTGGGCAATGGCGACTGGCGCATTATGGCCCAGCACCTATTTCCCAACGTGCTGCCGGTGATGATGGTGCATATGTCGCTGAATATGGGCTGGGCCATTCTCAATGCGGCGGGGCTGTCTTTCATTGGCCTAGGCGTCCGACCGCCGACCGCTGAGTGGGGCATCATGGTGGCCGAAGGTGCGACCTATATCGTGTCGGGAGAATGGTGGCTGGCCCTGTTTCCCGGTGCGGTGCTGATGCTGGCAGTGTTTTGCTTCAACCTGCTGGGCGATGGGCTGCGGGATTTGATCGATCCTCGAATGCGTACGTAAATCCATAGTTTTTGCGCCAAGTTTCTGTCGCCAAGTTTCTGCACCTGGGCCTCTGCCTTTAATCGAACCCTGTCTAGGTTGTGCGATCGCAACTCACCCTAACCATGCAAACCACCCCGATTCCGGTCAAAACTCAAGCAGCGCTGCTGTCGGTCGAAAACCTTACAGTCGAGTTTCGCACCCGTTCCGGTGTGGTTAAGGCGCTGGAATCTGTCAGCTTCGCCATTCAGCCAGGGGAAACAGTCGGTATTGTGGGCGAGAGCGGTTCTGGCAAATCGGTCACGGCTTTTACCTTAATGGGCGTGCTGGATCGGGCTGGAAGGGTGACAAAAGGGCAGGCGTTATTGCAAACGGGCGAGAAAAACGTTGATCTGCTAGCAGAGCCTGAGTCTGCCCTACGGCAACTGCGGGGCAAAGAACTCTCGATGATCTTTCAGAACCCGCGCACAGCATTGAACCCCATTCGTAAGGTGGGTAAGCAGATTGAGGACGTCCTGCGGTGCCATTCAAACCTGCCCTCAGCAGATTTAAAAACCAAAGCGATTGATCTGCTGTCTAGCGTTCGCATACCCGATGCCGAAAAACGCTACGACGCCTATCCCTATGAGCTGTCGGGCGGACTATGCCAGCGCATTATGATTGCCCTAGCCCTGGCCTGCTCGCCTAAACTCCTGATCGCTGACGAACCCACCACAGGGCTAGACGTCACCACCCAAGCTACCGTAATGAATCTGCTCAAAGACCTGGCCGAGCAGCGCCAAATGGCCACTGTGCTGATTACCCACGATTTGGCACTAGCCTCAGAATATTGCGATCGCATCGTCGTCATGCACGCCGGACACGTCGTTGAATTGGCCCCCACCCACGCCCTTTTCGCCCATCCCCGCCACCCCTATACCGCCAAACTCATCGCCGCCACCCCCGAACCCCACAAAACCTTCGCCGACCTCGTCCCCATCCCCGGTAACCTGCCTGATCTCAAAGCTACCGATCTCCCCCCTTGTCGCTTTAGCCAAAGATGCGATCGCTACGAAACTAATCTCTGCGACCAACCTCCCCTGACCCTAGACCTGATTGACCGAGAGCATTTTGTCGCGTGCCAAAAGCCTTTGTAAAGGGTGGATGAGTAGATGGGTGGATGGGTAAGGAAGCATATGAAACATGAAATCAGTACTTAACAGCTAACTCTCAAACCCCCCACTCCCCTACTCGTCTACTCACCCACTCATCCACTCACCCATCCACCCCCTACCCCCCATGCCCCTCCTCCAAGTCAACAACCTCTCCAAACGCTTCCCCATCAGCAAAACCGCTCACCTGCACGCGGTCGATCGGGTTTCCTTCGATATTCACCCTGGCGAAAGTGTCGGCTTGGTGGGCGAATCGGGCTGCGGCAAGTCCACCTTGATCCGTCTGATTACTCGGCTACTGGACCCGACCTCAGGTGAGATTCGCTTTGAGGATACGATTATCAGCACGATGGCGGCTCGGCAATTTCCTAAAAGCCGCTACCGGGGGAAAATTCAGCTGGTGTTTCAAGACCCAACTGATAGCCTCAATCCACGCTTTACGGCCTACGACACGATTACGGAGCCAATTCGGCAGCTCTCTGGCAAGCGTGACTCGGCCCATCTGCGGCAGCGGGCAGCAGAACTCGCGGAATTGGTCGGATTGCCCCAAGACTTGCTCAGCCGTTTTCCGCACCAGCTCTCCGGTGGGCAGAAAGCGCGGGTGGGCATTGCCCGCGCCATTGCCCTGAGTCCAAAGCTGCTGGTGCTTGATGAGCCGACCTCAGCCCTAGATGTGTCGGTGCAGGCGATCATTTTGCATCTGCTGGCTGACCTAAAGGCGCGGTTGGGCATGAGCTATTTATTTGTATCTCACGATTTGAATGTGGTGCGGCTGCTGTGCGATCGCATTTTAGTAATGTACCTAGGCCAGATTGTCGAAGCCGGCACCGTCAGCGAAATCTTTAACCGTCCGCGTCATCCCTACACCGAAGCCTTGCTCTCAGCGATTCCCAGCTTTGAGGCCAAGCCCCAGCCCATTCCCCTGCTGGGCGAACCCCGCAGCCCCATCAACCCTGCACCCCAGGTCTGCCGCCTCTATGGCCGCTGCCCCAAAGGTCAGGACCGCTGCCAGCAAGAAATGCCCCTTTTACAGGAGGCCATCCCAGAGCACTGGGCCGCCTGCCACTTCCCAGTGGGGCTTTCGGCTTGAGGGGGAACAGCCAGCAAAAGCCCTGCTTTAGAATCACGCCATCCCTTCTTAAACCCCATTTGCTATGCTCGGGACGCTGCTGGTTCTGCTTTCTACCTGCTGTCTGGCGATTCAAAATGTCGCATTGAAGATTATTGTCAGCCCCCAAATCATCTTGGGACAGTTTCCTTGGGGCGGTTGGGTAGAGCCGAGCTTCCAGCATTCGGTGCTGCTGCTCCAGCTGCGGACGCTATTTGTCGTGCCGATGATGTTTGCTATTAGCTGCAACCTTTATCCACCGACTTTCCAAGAACTGCGACAAACCTTCACTTTGAGCCCAACAGATTCCAACCCTCGAAAAATTCGGTATGGGTTGACGGTTATAGGAGCCTCAGTAGCTGTCTTTGCGGCCTTGGTGCTGCTGTTCACCGCAATCAGCTTTTTGTCAACGGGTATTGCCGTCACCCTGTTCTTCATTCACCCAGCGTTAACGACGCTGCTGGCCTGGGCGCTTTTGGGGGAGCGGCCCAAACCTTTTCACCTGAGGCTGATGGGGCTGATTCTACTGGGCCTAGTGCTAACGACCCCTCACCCCGATACTCTCCCTCTGGCGAGTTGGATTAAGGGCAGCCTGTCAGCACTGAGTGCCGGGTTTTGCTTTGCTGGGTACAGTCTACTGACCCAGCTTTCTCTGCGGGCAAAGACTCTGCCGCCGGGGCAGCGTCCACTCCATCCCCTGCCGTTTTCCCTGGTGCTGTTTGCTACCAATCTAGTGCTAGCGACGGTCAGCTTGCTGTGGGTCAACATTCAGGTGCTGCCTGAGTTTTGGCCTGCTATTTGGCTGGTAAGCGGCCTTAGTGGCATTACCGCCATGATTGCCTACATTCTCAATAACTACGGTATCCAGATGATCGGCGCGGCGCGCACCTCTCTCATTAGCTCCACAACCCCTATCCTGACGGCTCTTCTGGCCTGGTTTACCCTGCAAGAGGGAATTACGCTGATGCAGCTTTTAGGTATTCTGCTGGTGACGTTAGGCATTGCCTGCCTCAGCCTAAAATTTCACGGCGAAGCGTCGGCTTAAATGATGCGATCGCAACCCCCTATCTTCAAGCAACACTAGTGCTCCTATGTCGAATACACTGCCCCAGCTGAGTATCAATGGTCATAATGTGGCTAACTAGCCAATCGGCCAACTGAGTGTGGACCTGGCGGGCAATCTCTTCACTAGCTCCACTTTCGCGGTATCGGGTTTTTAGCTCTCCGAAAATTTCCAAGAACTTAGCGTGAGCCTGCTGATTGGTACCAGCAATAGGGCATTTGTGCTTGGCTGCACAGCTTTCTTCCTGCCCAAAATGCCACTCGGTGAAATACTGCAAAAAGACCAGTAGCTTTTTGATAGAAGTTGATCCCGTTCCCTGTTCAATCGCATCCGAGAGATCGTTAAAAGCGGCAATCAGTTCCTTATGCTGCGTATCAATCATAGGAACACCAACGCTTAAACTGTCAGTCCACTCAAATTTCTGCATACTACAGTCCTGTGAAACACTAAACCTTGAACCGTTCCACGTTTTAGAGTTCCCCTCTAGACAAATCGCAGCACTGAGCCAGGCCATAGGACAGAAAAGTTAATGTTCCTCAAAGCCGATTATAGGTACTTAAAATGGGGTTGTTTTAGAAGCAAGCTAGCTTCTTCAGGCTTTAGGGGTTTGGCAAATAGATAACCCTGGCCAAACTGGCAATCTAGCTGTTTTAAGTTAGCTAGCTGGTCACGGCTCTCAATCCCTTCTGCAATCACGTCTAGCTTCAAGTGTTGGCTAAGCGCAATAATGGTTTCGATAATCTTTTGATGGTGGCTATCATCATGCATATTTTCAACAAAAGATTTATCTATTTTCAGCGCATCAACAGGCATTTGATGAAGATAGCGTAGCGACGAATAGCCAGTACCAAAGTCATCAATGCTGATGCGAATGCCTCTTTCCCGCAGCTGTCTGAGTAGCCCAATGGTGTCTAAATTATCTTGAACCATGATGCTTTCAGTCAGCTCTAGACTGAGACGATTGGGCGGCATACCAGTCAACCTGAGCGTATCATCTACCTGCTGTAGAAACGCGGTATTTTGTAGCTGCCGGGCGGAGAGGTTGACACTGAGTTTCAAAGAATGGGCAAGCGGAAGCTGGCTCTGCCAAGCAACGATCTGGCGACAGGCTGTTTCAAGAGTCCACAGACCGATGGGCACAATCAAGCCTGTCTCCTCAGCCACCGGAATAAAATCAGTCGGTAAAATCAGTCCTCGGGAGGCATGTTTCCAGCGGATTAGGGCCTCAAAGCCGACGATTTCTTGGCTGTCTAAAGAAACAATAGGCTGGTACAGTAAAAACAGTTCCTGGTGGTCTAAGGCTTTACGCAGATCAGTCTCTAAATTAAGCCGCTTGAGTACCTGAAGGTGCATTGATGGGCTGAACACTTGATAGCCGTTTCTGCCCTTTGCTTTTGCCTGATACATAGAGATATCGGCATCGCGCAGCAGCACCGAGGCATTTTGATAAATTGGGTCGCCTGTCAAAATTCCAATGCTCACAGTAACAAATAGCTCATGCCCTTCCACTGTGAGAGGCTGCCTAAAAGCCTGACTGATGCGGCTTGCTAGGTTGAGAATTTCACTAGCGTTTCTAATGTTCTCGGTGAGAATAACAAATTCATCTCCTCCTAACCGGGCAACAACATCATTTGTACGGACAAGAGCCTGTAGTTTCTTGGCAATGGCGCAGAGCAGCTGATCACCTAACAAATGACCAAGACTATCGTTAATCACCTTGAAGTGGTCGAGATCTAGAAACAGCACCCCAAACTGTTTTGTAGCATCTACTTTAAGGTCTTTAAGGGCCTGATCTAGTCGGGTCATTAACAAGCTCCGGTTAGGCAGACCAGTTAGACCATCATGAAGCGCATCTGCGATCAATTGCTCCTGAAACTTCATGCGTTCAGTGACATCGCGTGATGTCATTTGAAACCGCGTGACTTGACCGAATTCGTCAAAGATTGGCTTCGCTAAAATTTCTAACCAGATGTAGTCTCCCGTTCTTTTCCGCATCTGACAGGTAATCGAATCTGATTCTTGACCTGCTGCTGCTAGATCAATTGCCTGCTGCACCTCATCTCGATGGCCGGGATAGCAAAATGCGACGGGAAGCTGCCCCAGCAACTCACTACTGCTGTAGCCCAGAAGAGACTTACAGGATGGACTGACATACAGAAAATGACCCTTTGGATCGTGGAGCGAAACCAGATCACGCATATTTTCAGCGACCAGCCTGTATCGAGCTTCGCTCTCTCTGAGGGCGGCTTCTGCCTGCTTGCGCTCGGCCAGTTCTGACTGAGACTGCTGGTAAAGGGCTGCTTGGTGGACTGCGATCGCAACTTGAGTCGAGAGCTGCCGCAGCAGGTCTGTCTCCCACCCTTCCCACTGCCGAGTCCGACTACACTGGTGGACTACCAAAATGCCCCAAAGCGTACTTTCATGAATAATGGGCACTACCAACTTAGATTTCACCCCGATCTGGCGCAGCGTGTCGCGCAAACATTCAGACATGGGGTCTTGCTCAACATTAGTGACCTGTCGAACTCGACCCTGCTGATAGAGCTGATAGCACTGTAGGGGGAAAATGTCTGCAGGCAAAAGATAGTTAAAGATAGACGATACGCCGGGGGCAACTGCTTCTGTTAGCACCTGCCCCGAACCATCGGGGTTGGTGCGATAGGTAATTACCCGATCTGCCTGCAGCGTTTGCTGCACTTCTGCCACCGTGGTATTCAAAATTTCGTGCAGATCCAAAGATTGGCGAATTCGATGGGCGATAGCGGTCACCAGCCCTTCGCGCTCCCGCTGTTGTCTCAAGACAGCTTCGCTATGCTTACGCTCAGTAACATCAACCCCAATGCCCACAATTTCTAAAAGTTCGCCCTGGGCATTCCAGCGGTTAACCGAGTTCCAGGCAATAACTCGTTTGCTGCCGCTTCGAGTTGTTAGCGTCATTTCATAGTTAACAACTTGCCCCTGGTTGAAATCTCGAAAGAGTTTTTCAACCTGCCAATATTCGCCTTGAGGATAGAGGAGATGCCACCAGTTTTGGCCCACCAACTCTTTAGCTGGATATTCCGTAATCTGGCTAACTGCCTGATTGACAAACGAGGTCGTTCCATTGGGAGCAATTCCACAAATGAGGGTTGGGGAAGCCGTCACAATGTGGTTGCTAAATTCCTTAGCACGCAGCACTGCGACTTCTGCCTGCTTACGAGCAGTAATGTCGTTGCGGATAGCGACGTATTGAGAGGGTTTGCCCTGGGAGTCTAGAAACGGCACAATAGTAGTGCCTACCCAGTAAAGTGAGCCGTCTCTGGCTCGATTCCTAACTTCTCCTTGCCATACCTTGCCGCTTGAGATAGTTCTCCACATATTTTGGAAGAAGGCTCTCGAATGGTAGCTAGAGTTGATTAACTGATGATTTTGGCCGATTAACTCTTCTCTGCTGTACTGGGAAATCTCACAAAATTTGTCATTGACGTAGGTAATGATTCCTCGAGAATCTGTAATTGCGACGATCGAGGACTGATCTAGTGCAAACTTAATATCAGCAAGTTCTTTGAGTGAATTCCTAAGAGCGGCCGATGCCTGCCGATGACCAATAGCCAGATGGGCAGCCGCAGAGTATAGGATTTCCTTAATAGAAGCGTCCCAGTTCAAGGTAATGCCAGCCCAACTGGTTGGAATAACGGCCGCTTCTAAAGAGTCTACTTTCGCTGATAGCTGAAGAGCGGCTGTGTCTGACTGCTTGCAGTCCCAAATATCACTTGTACTTGTTAGAGCCCCTTGCTGCTTAGCAGCAAGCTCTATTAGAGTGCTATAGCTTTTGTGCAGCTCCAGTTGGCTAACGACCTGTCGACTCAAAGCCTGTAAAGCGGAAAGCTGCTTGCTAGTCAACTGCCGAGGAACCACATCAATCACGCAGAGGGTTCCGATTCGATAGGAATTAGGGGTGATTAAGGAAGACCCTGCATAGAAGCGGATTTTGGGTTCTCCCAAGACTAAAGGGTTTGCCGCAAAGCGTGGATCGGTATGCGTATCCTCGACCACTAGCGGCACATCAGCCCTAATGGTGTAGTTGCAGAACGCAATGTCTCTGGGAGTTTCTGAAAGGGGTATCCCGATCCTGGACTTGAACCACTGTCGAGATGCATCTATCAGGCTGATCAAAGCAATTGGGGTTTGGCAAATCTCGGCTGCTAGCAAAGTAAGATCGTCGAACTCAGCGGTAGCAGACGTATCGAGAATGTTGTAAGCATGCAAAGCCTGAAGCCGCCCTATCTCACCTTGATCAATGGACGATGTCATCTCGACGCCTCCGCAAATATCTAAAGAAATCCCTTTTTTACCTCCGCAAACACCCGGAGACGCCCTACCGATCATTAAACCCGTACCTACAGAGTCTATTCACACTAGTTTAATTAATCCCTTTTTCACCTTTAGTAGATACTCTGGTCAAAAAACTACAAAACTTCTTTACGCTTTCCATTCGGTGAGTGCTGTTGAGCTTTTTCAGCAGCGGTTAGACAGGAGTAATTCACCCGAAACAAAAGGTAGGTGATATGATCTTTCAGCTCGTTTTTTGGAAGACGGCATTTGAGTTGATTTAAAGCCACAAGCTGTACTTCTACAGGAACACAACTGCTCTAAATGAAGTCGTGAAAATTTGCGCCTTCATGCCGGGTAATAACAACCTGAAAAAGTTTGGCGCTAGGGTTTTGATTTATGTGACAAAGCCCCAGCGCCGGTGAAGTAAAAGCCCAGAGGGTTTAGCTTCACGGCGCTAGGGCACCATAAGACGTTGGCTTATGGGCTGAAATCTCGCCCTTAGTCCTTCTGTTTAAGCGTCTGAGCGCACGCTCTCTGATTCGTCTGCAGCATCGGGGGTAGCTACATCTTGAGGACTTTGGTCAGACGGTTGGCCGGAGTAGGGCCATTTCCAGTCTTGGATCTCGGGCATGTCGTCGCCATAGGTTGAGATGTAGTGGACGTGCTCGACCAGCTTTTCGTGCAGCTTTTGCTGAACATGGGCACCCACGTTCTGGAGTTTGGGCACGCGATCGATGACATCCATCGCTAGATGAAAACGATCCACATCGTTTCGCACCACCATGTCGAAGGGGGTTGTGGTCGTACCTTCCTCTTTGTAGCCCCGGACATGGAGGTTTTTGTGGTTGGTGCGCCGGTAAGTAAGCCGGTGGATCAGCCAGGGATAGCCGTGAAAGGCGAAGATGATGGGCTTGTCGGTCGTAAACAGGGAGTCAAATTTGCGATCGCTCAGTCCATGCGGGTGTTCGCTCTCTGGCTGCAGCTTCATCAGATCAACGACGTTGACAAATCGCACCTTGAGATCGGGAAAGTTCTGCCGCAGGATATCCACTGCCGCCAAGGCTTCCAGGGTAGGAACGTCGCCGCAGGAGGCCATCACCACATCCGGTTCTCCTCCCTGGTCATTACTAGCCCATTCCCAAATGCCAATGCCTAGGGTGCAGTGCTTCACGGCAGCATCCATATCGAGGTACTGGAGAGCCGCTTGTTTACCCGCCACAATGACATTGATATAGTTGTGGCTGCGCAAGCAGTGATCAGTTACCGAGAGCAGGGTGTTGGCGTCGGGCGGTAGGTAGATTCGAGTGACACTGGCCTTCTTGTTGGCTACTACGTCTAGAAAGCCGGGGTCTTGGTGGCTAAAGCCATTGTGGTCCTGCCGCCAAACATGGGAGGTGAGCAGGTAGTTGAGCGAGGCCACGGGCCGCCGCCACTCAATGTGGTTGCAGCTTTCCAGCCACTTAGCGTGCTGGTTAAACATCGAATCGACAATATGGATAAACGCCTCGTAGCAGGAGAAGAGGCCGTGTCGCCCAGTGAGCAGGTAGCCCTCCAGCCAGCCTTGACAGGTATGCTCGCTCAAAATCTCCATGACGCGTCCCTCGGGCGAGAGGTGATCGTCGTAGGGGTAGATGTCTTCTAGCCAAGTGCGATCGCTCACCTCAAATACCGAGCTCAGTCGATTAGAGGCCGTCTCGTCGGGGCCAAAAAGGCGGAAGTTGGCCCTATCTAAGTTGAGCTTCATCACATCGCGCAGGAAGGTACCCATAATGCGGGTGGCTTCGGCGTATTCAGTGCCGGGAGCGCTCATCTCAAAGGCGTAATCTCGAAAGTCCGGCATCCGCAGGTCGTGCAGTATGGCCCCACCGTTGGCATGGGGGTTGTCGCCCATGCGCCGTTGGCCTTGCGGTGCCAATTCGGCCAGTTCTTCGATCAGCCTGCCGTTTTCGTCAAACAGCTCCTCCGGTCGATAGCTCTTCATCCAGTCTTCCAGCAGCTTTAGGTGCTCTGGATTGCTCTTCATCTCAGCAAAAGGCACCTGGTGCGATCGCCAAAAACCCTCCGTTTTTTTACCATCTACTTCCTTGGGGCCAGTCCAGCCTTTGGGCGATCGCAAGATGATCATGGGATATTGGGGCCGCTCTTTCAAACCGCTGGTGCGAGCCTCGTGCTGAATCGCCTTAGTCTCCCCAATGATGGTATCTAGAGTTTCGGCCATGAGCTGGTGCATGGCTTCGGGTTCAGAGCCTTCGACAAAGTAGGGCTTGTAACCATAGCCCACAAATAGGCTCTCTAGCTCCCGCTCGCTCATGCGGGCCAAAATCGTTGGGTTGGCAATTTTGTAGCCATTTAGGTGCAGAATGGGCAGCACGGCTCCATCGCGGGCCGGGTTGAGAAACTTGTTGGAGTGCCAGGCCGTTGCCAGAGGCCCTGTCTCCGCTTCGCCATCGCCTACGACACAGCAGACCAGCAAATCCGGGTTATCAAAAGCGGCTCCATACGCATGGGCAATGGAGTAGCCCAGTTCTCCTCCTTCGTGAATCGAGCCGGGTGTCTCTGGCGCGACATGGCTGGGAATGCCGTAGGGAAACGAAAACTGCTTAAACAGCTTTTTCATGCCCTCGGCATCTTGAGAAATGTTGGAATAGTAGTCGCTGTAACTGCCTTCTAGATAGGTATTGGCAACCAGGCCAGGTCCACCATGCCCCGGCCCCGCAATGTAGATTGCATTCAGGTCGTACTGTTTAATAGCGCGGTTGAGGTGAACATAGATAAAATTTAGCCCCGGTGTGGTGCCCCAATGGCCTAGCAATCGAGGCTTCACGTGATCCAAGGTCAGCGGCTCTTTAAGCAGGGGATTATCGAGCAAATATATTTGGCCCACTGAAAGATAGTTGGCTGCCCGCCAGTAGGCGTCCATTTTACGCAGCAGGTCGGGGGCAAGGGTGCCCGATTGAGCTTCACGTGCGATCGCTTGGGTCATGAGAGTATCTGCCTTTGCGCGAGGTCACAGGTCTTCGAGGAAACCGATCAACTCGATGCTAGGTAGGCCAAGACAGAGGATCATCCTGCTAAAGGAGAATGATTTATAAATTGTTAGCCCCTGCCACAGTAGTGGGTTAGTGATCGCCATCGGTGTCTAGCGATGAGCAAATGATGGCAAACGAATGATGAGCAGCCTATAATTCTGCAGTTGATTTAACACTGCTGGCATCGAGCTAATTGTTGGCTAGGCCAGGCTTTAAAGCTTTGTATGACTCTCAAAACCCTTAAATCTGTATCTGAATTTGCAGTTAACTGAAATATCTAAATGCATCTCAAGATAGAAGCTTTCTCTTTAGAGAGAATGGTTATCTAAGTAGGATTTTGCTTGCAGGAGCCGCTATTAATTAGGTTAGTTGTGCCATTCAAGCAGTTCTGTACCTGTGAATAGGAACCGGAGTAGCAAAAATTTTGTTCCTGAATTTTACTCCTGAGCATTGATCACATTTCGATCACTTTTCTTTGACAAGAATTGCCTTAGCTGAGAATTACAATAAGAGGTTATTTATGAATTGGCAGTATTTTTGGCAGTGGCTCTACATTGCTGGCATGGCAATTGGAGCCCTATATTTTGCCTTGCTTGGCAGAAATCCCAAGGGCCTTCCCAAGCTGGAATATTTCGTTGCGATGTTTATTCCAATCTGGTCAGGGCTGGCTTATTTATCCTTAGTAATGCCGGGTGAAGGCCTAGAGTTTGGCAGAATCAATCCCTTCGATGACCATATTGTCTTTCTAGGTCGTTACTTAGATTGGATTGTCACCACGCCCCTACTGCTATTGGCCTTGGGCTGGTCGGCCATGCACTACATGAAACACAAAGACTGGACCCTGATATTCTCTGCCATGGCCACGCAGGTGATTGTCATTGGGTCGGGCTTGTTAGCCGATATTGCTGCCGTACCCAGTGTGCGGTATTTCTGGTACATCAATGGAACGGTCGCGTTTCTAGTAGTGCTCTGGCTGATCTGGGGCCCCTACCGTGACCGGGCTAAATCGCAGAATGAGCCTGCACTAGTTCGATTTTATGACCGCTTAACCACCTTTTTCACCGTAACCTGGATTTGCTACCCAATTATTTGGATTTTGGGGCCTGCTGCCTTAAATGTTTTTGATCGCACGGTCGAAACCTTTCTCTTCTGTCTAGTTCCATTTTTCTCTAAAGTCGTTTTTAGCTTCATTGACCTCAATGGGCTGCGCAGCTTAAAGGAGAAACCAACAGAAACTACTGAGGAGCACTTTGTCAGCGGTACTTTCCACTTCAGCGACATTAGACTGCCCTGGCAACCGCGGCGGCAGCGGCGGCGGCGCTATTTTCCGGGTGGCAGCCGTTAGGGGCGTAAAGAGGATTGAGGGAGGTTGCGATCGCAGCCTCCCATCCCCCACTCAGCAGCCCAGACAAGCTATAAAAACTACATCTACATAAATTTCTGTGCAGCACCTCTATCTTTAGAGAGATTTTGAGGAGAAGGGGGCATTATATCTGAGCGCTCGCTTAGAAGGAATGCCTGTGCTGCGTTTCAAGTTTTTCGGACTGTTTTTATTGACCCTACTGCTTAGCTTAGCAGGCGGACCTATCCAAGGGCATCTGCTGAAAACGCCTGAACTGCAAAGTTTTGGTTTTGGTAGCGCAAACCTTGCCTTGAAAGCAGAAGCTGCTTCCTTTGAAACAGAGAGCCTAAACGAACCCAAAA
Source organism: Pseudanabaena sp. FACHB-2040 (assembly GCF_014696715.1). Classification (NCBI taxonomy): domain Bacteria; kingdom Bacillati; phylum Cyanobacteriota; class Cyanophyceae; order Pseudanabaenales; family Pseudanabaenaceae; genus Pseudanabaena; species Pseudanabaena sp. FACHB-2040. Next base: position 161,552 of record NZ_JACJQO010000008.1, on the reverse strand, counting down.
AACAGCTTCAGAGCAGGCTGCAAAGTCAGCAGGCTCAGCCATTAGTAGCGCCAACCATCAACGTCAACCATCGTTACTACCCAATTACCGGCACCAGCGCCACCCAGTTGCGAACACAAATGCTCCAGCAAGGCCCCTTTGAGCCTGCGGAAGGGCGGCGCTACGACGCTAGAACCGAATGGTTCGTGCACTGGTCATATCGCTATAACAGAGCCAGCAGCCAATGTAGCGTCAGTTCGCCAGCGACCAAAATCGACGTCACCATTACCTATCCACAGTGGGTACCTCCCGCAGGAGCACCGCGATCGCTGGTTGCGGAATGGCAGCGGTACATTACGGCACTACAAAACCATGAGGACGGACATAAAAACAACGGCATTTCTGCAGGCAGAGAGATTCTGTCGGCCTTAAACCAGCTCCCTGCCTACTCATCCTGCCAGGCGCTCGACAGTGCTGCCAATGTCGCCAGTCAGAGCATTATTAGACGTTATAACCAGAGAGACTTAGACTACGACCACACAACTAATCACGGATCTAGTCAGGGCGCTGTTTTTCCTGGCGGCTCTAGGGCTTCACAATGACCTGTCTGCCTAAGTTCACCTCGTTATACAGTTCCGCAATGTCCTCGTCATACATGCGAATGCAGCCGTGGGAGATTGCCTGGCCCACCGTCTGTCGATCAGAAGGAGGTGTGCCGTGAAATCCAATCCAGTCTTCGCCATTGCGCCAGAAGCCTATCCAGTAAGACCCTAAAGGATTTTCAGGATGCCCCGGCGGGAACGATTCATTGGTAAAGGGGTGAATCCAAACTGGGTTGCGCCGCATCTGCATCACTCTGAACTGCCCTTCCGGCGTTTCCCAACCCTGCCGACCGACACCAATGGGGTAGCTTCTTACCTTGGCGTTGTTTCGGTATAGGGTCACCGTGCGGCGACTCAGTTCAATTTCTAGCCGGTTGGACTCTAACGTTGGGTCAACAGCAGCATTAGAAGAGGCGGCCTTTGCTGCTGCCATTTGGGGAGGCGTGACCGGCTGCGAAGCGACTGGGGTTCGAGGAGTGAGATACAGCCACAGGGACCAGGCTAGAGTGGCAAACGGAAGAAGCTTGAGTATCTGATACGCCATACCTCTAATAAGCCCAATACGCCATAGTGTAATTCTGATTCAAATGCAGTCGGTGCGGACGGGATTCTACGTCCGCACCACTACTATTTACCAGAAAGCTCGAACGCCGTCTGTGCCGCCTGCACCAGCACCTGCGCCTGTGCCAGTCGTGCCATCATCGAAGCCTTCTGCACCACCGGCCCCTACACCAGCGCCCGTACCTGTTGTGCCAGTGCCATCAACTCCTGCATCTACACCAGGAGTTGTCGTACCTGCACCACCAACTCCAGTGCCTACACCGGGGGTCGTCGTACCCGCGCCACCTACGCCCGTACCCACACCGGGAGCCGTGGTGCCAGGAGTTGTGACCGTACCGCCTGCGCCAGCCCCTGTACCAGTGCCAGTCGTGCCGGGAGTTGTGATGCTGGTGCCAGTTCCAGTAGTGCCAGGAGTCGTAATAGTGCCACCTACGCCGGTGCCAGTCGTGCCGGGAGTTGCTACACCAGGAGTTGTCGTACCAGTGCCACCTGCGCCAGTTCCTACACCGGTACCCGTCGTTCTACTAGTACCAGGAGTTGCACCGGTACCCGTTGTTCTACTAGTACCAGGAGTTGCACCAGTGCCAGTTCCAGCGGTACCAGGAGTTGCTGCACCGTCGGTTCCAATAGTGCCAGGAGTTGCTGCACCAGGGGTCGTCGTATCAATGCCAGTGCCAGTGCCAGTCGTGCCAGGAGTTGCTGCACCAGGAGCCGTTGTACCCGTCGCACCTGTCGTTCCTGTCCCCGTGGTACCGCCCGTTTGTCCAAGTAGCTGCCCTGATTCAGTATTGACCGAATCGGTATTGGAGGATTGGGAATTGAGCAGCGCTAGAGCTGGGAGGCTCAGGAATGCACTGACACTTACCAGGCCGACAATGCTCGCTAATTTCTTAGCTGACTTTTCGTTGTTTTTCACACTCATTGTTTTTCCTCAATGATGACTGGTCAATGACGACTGGAAGGGGTCAACCTATCTGCTGGCACTACATCTAGAGAAGAAATCCTAAGCAGTATAGAAAGGAATTTCCAAACATCAGAAAAACAGATCCAGCTGTAGTGGATCTGAACTTCGCACGTTTAAGCCAAGAACTAAGCAGCGCAAAAAGACGCCAATTCGCTTAACTGACAACAGATAGGCAATTAGCCTGCTTCCTGAGCAGAACGTTGAACAGAGATTTAAGCTTTTTAGGAATACTCCAAAAAACTTCTAGAACTACAGTTAAAACTTAGACTGGCAAAAACCTATGCTTATCTACTCAAAGAGGTATTTCTTCCGCTGAGCAGTGGATGGATTCTAGTTTCAGAGGACTGTGAGAGTGATTACTCAACCCTGATACTCAAAGCTACTTTCACGGCAAGTCTAAGCTGAGAATAACGTCTACTACTTGATCTGCCGTTGGTTCTAACTGTGGAGTGATGACTTCAGGTTTCTCGGTAATCAAGGCTTGGGGAACTGAAGAAATCGGACTTGCGACAGAGATCTCCTGCTCAAGGGCAATTGTTTTTGCGATCGCACCCAACCGCCGCTCCTGATCCTGGGAAATACTAGCGACAGCATTCCCTAGCCCAGGAGCATTCCACCGACCAGTGTCGGGGTCTAAAAAGGCGCGGGTGCGGGCATAGAGAATAGCCTCATCGCCAGCCATGCCTAGCTCATGGGCCTGGTGCAGCCAGTCTAGATAGCCCCGGTCTAAGGCGGCCAGCGAAGCCTGATTGGCTAGGTCAATGCCGTTGAGGGTTTCTGCCAGTGTCAGAGTTAAGCCCTTATCCTGGGCCTGTCGATTTAGCTCAGTAGCCTGCCGCTGTAGCCGCTGCAGCTGTCTGGCATCGGCCACTTCAGGAGAGGGCGCTCCGTGCTGGTAAGAGAAGCTGCCTAAGTTCCAGGCTCCATTGCCGGGATCAACATGGCCGTAATAGGCCGAAGTGCGGTGACCTTGAGGGGTGCGGGTGCCCTCAGCACTGCCCACCGCTCGGGCTACCAAGGAATCAGAGCCTCCAGCAAACAAATCGGATTCGCCGGTTGGAGCGACAAGGGCCGCTTGACCTTCTGAGTCGGGCGGTGGCGGCAGCGCTATGGTCGAAGTCTCAATTACTGGAGGAGGCGCTGCTGGCACCGGCAGTCGCTCTAGCCGCAGCGGGCCTTCTAACACCTCAGAAGGTACTGGCACCTCAGAGGCCGCCCCAGAAGATAGCGGTAGATCAGAAGTGAGGGTCACCTCTGGTGACAGATCTGCTTGGACAGGCATGGGAGCCCCAGTAGGCGGCAAGTCAAAGGCCAAGGTAATGTCATTGGCCTGAACTGCAGGGGCAACTCCCAAGAGGGCAGCTGTCGTCAAGCCGGCGGTCCAACCGTCCAGGGGCATCCTGCGGTTTCGATACCTTCCCATGAGGCTTTACTCCTACAAACATAGATAAGCAAACACGGACAGGCAGGCTTGGCACCCTTAGCGGATGCAGACGACCTTGGAATCATTTCTAGAAATGAAAGTTAATCCCGATGAGTTTCAGGCGGCTAGGGAAGAGATGCTTAAGACAGCGTTAAAATCACTTACTGTAGAGTACATATGAACTAATCACAGCTTTGCTGTAGTTTATCGTGGGAAGCCTGCTTTTTGGCAAGAGCATCTTTACTCAGTGATAGAAACGGATCCCAAAGTGCTTGCTTTTGCTGAGTTTTAAGCAAGCATACAGAGCAATAAAGACGGCCACACTTATTTTTTTTAGGGCTTCACAATTTTTTTGGATTTTATTTTTGTTTTCCCCAGCTTTGTTCAAAGTTCTCCCCAAGGGATCGGCCCATTTTCCACAGGGTAAAACAGCACTGCTAGGGGTTGGGCAATTTCTGTGGATTACGCCTCTCCACAAATTAAAAGTTGCAAAATCATCATTTGCCCCCAAACCCAGCGAATCGGGAACTACCAGAACCCTCATTCTTTCGTTCCGGCTTTGGTTCACTAGCGCATCTGCCTGTCTTTGGCAACGTTGACAGGGGTGGGCGGGTTAGTGACAATGATGCGACAGCTATTGCAGCGCCCTGACTCAAGAGTCTTCACCCTCTAGATTTCCTTTAAAGCTGGAAGTTTAGAGCTAAACTCTAAGTCCGTCGAGCGCAGCTTTTGGGTGTCTAGTTTTGTAATTTCCGTCGATTTTTTGGTTCCTATTGTGAAGGAGAGTTGGCTTATGGCGACGACAATGGTGCCCCGGATCAGTCTGAACGTTGAGATCCCTGAGGAACTGCACGAATCGCTGCAGACCTATCTCGAAACCCATCCGACCTGGAGCCAGCACCGAGTTTTCTGTGCTGCGCTGTCACTGTTTCTTATGCAAAATGGGATGTGCGATCGCAGAGTTAACCGGATCTACCTGGATGCTCTGTTTGACTACGCAGCTTAAAACTGAGTCAAGAGAAATGGCTAAACCTGCTCCATCCAGTCAAAAATCTGATTGAGCTGCTCTAGGTCAACAAAACCGTACTGCCAGAGGATCATTGGCAGCAGATTGGGGGCTTGCTCAGCTCGGCGCAGCCCTAAAGCCAGTGCATCGGCAGGCACCGCTAACGTATCTCGCAAGAATTCGATCAGCCGGGTTTGCTTTGAAGGGGTCATCACTAAGAGCTACTGAACTAAGAGGTACTGAGCGACAAGGAAGCGGCCAATAAAGTTTGTTGAATGCCAGTGTACCGACCCCACTTGGGACGGGCCTGAGCCTTTAGCCATAAACAAGCACCCCAACAGCTCTGCCGGGGTGCTTATTTGTCAGCCTCTACAGGCCCGTTTATACAGGCATAAGAAAGTCATCCTATGCCTGCCGATGAACAGTGCTACTGCCCTAGCAGGCTCCTGAGCATCCATGCTGTTTTTTCGTGAACCTGCATCCGCTGGGTTAGGAGGTCAGCGGTCGGCTCATCACTGACCCGCTCAACTACCGGAAACACTGAGCGGGCGGTGCGAACCACTGCTTCCTGGCCTTCTACCAGCTTACGGATCATGTCTTCAGCACTAGGCACGCCCTCTTCTTCCCCAATTGAGGAGAGGCTGGCAAACGACTGATAGGTGCCTGGGGCTGGAAACCCCAAGGCACGAATGCGCTCGGCAATCAGATCGACGGCCAGGGCTAGCTCGTTGTATTGCGTTTCAAACATCAGGTGCAGGGTCTGAAACATCGGCCCCGTAACATTCCAGTGGAAGTTGTGGGTTTTTAGATAAAGGGTGTAAGTATCAGCCAGCAGTTTAGAAAGACCTTGAGCAATTTCTTGGCGGTCCTGTTCCCCAATACCAATATTGATTGGCATGGCATTCATTCCAGCGGTCATCTCTTTTGACATCATTTGCAGCATCCCTCTAAAAGATTTAAGGGGGTCTCCAGCCGACGCCCCACATCAGGATTGTACTGACCTTAAAGAGATTCTTGCGGATGAACGGCAGAATTGTTGTCTGGAAGCCTGTTTACCCAAACACTACTGATGTCGTAAAAGTCTCCACGCTGCTCTATCGGGTAGCCACCTAACAGTAGCGCCAGCCACAGCTGAATCAACGGCATTCCGGTCAGCTGCTGAAGCTGGATCAGGGTAATTTCGGTGCAGGCATTTTGGCTCATCCATCGGGTAATTTCTGCTACCCAGGTAGAGACATCTTCTTCGTGGGCAAGGGACAGGGTGCGATTAAAGATGTCGGCTTCGGTGAGAGCGGGTTCTTGGCTCATCTGCGTCTCTAGCACCTGCAGCAGAGCAGCTCTATCAAGTTCTCCGGCCACTGAAGTTGTTAGAGCCCCGTCATCTCGGCCATGGCTAGAAGCTTTGGGCAAATCTTCTGGAGCGGCAATGAAAGGCTCAAAATCAAGCTCCATCGTCTGCCGCACATATTGATCAAAGGCGTTGGCAGGCATTGGCGGCCCCTCATCGCTGGCAGTAGCTTCTAGGTCTTCAAATGCGATTTGCGATCGCATCTCAAACACCTGCACAATTTGGGCAATTCCTTCCGAAACGACCTGCAGCCGCCCCAAAGCATCTAAGGCAGACAGCGTTTCTTCCAGCAGATCAAGCAGGGCAATCATGTCTGCCTCGGCAGGGGCTTGGGCAGCGGTTTCTAGCACCTGCCACAGGGGTAGCTCCAGCTGGACTAGCCTCATGCGCCCTCTTCGGGGTGCAGTGGGCAGGGGCGCAGGCGGCACAGGTCTGGGTCTAGTCGTACCTGGCTGGCAAACTTCTTGAGGGTGTAGCGGCTTTCTAGAAGCTGCAGCATTTTTCCCACATAGGCATGGACTTGGCTGGGCACCAAGCCAGCACAGTGAATGGGGGGCACCACCGCTACTTTTTCCTGGCCTTGCCAGATCTCAGCACCGATCGCGTGGACAGGTGTATCAGCCCCAGCTTTGCGATATACCACCAGCACCGCAAAGACGACCTGCGCCAGCAGCCCCAAATCCACAGAAATCTGCTCCAGTTCTACCTGCCTGCGTCTGCGGTTACGGGTCTGGTTAATGCGATCGCGGTGTCTGGCATAGGAGCGGCGACTGTAGCACACCGCTGGATTCCAGCAGCCATTGCCTTCAGGCCCATGCAGGACCTGAGCCTGCTCCGCTGAGAGCATGGCGCACTTGCGGCACTTTTCGGGAATGCCCGAGTGTTTTTTGCCCCCTTTAGGAGCAGCATTGGAAACAGCACCTGACTTTGGCCGTTTGGGCATAGTTTTGCTGAGTCGAATGAGCCGTTATCAGTCCCTGTTAGGCCGCTGCGACTGGACTTGAGTGTATTGTGCCATATTGTCTTAGACTTGTCTTATCCCAAATAATTTTATCTAAATCGTATCTTTATCGGGACTGCAAACAATGCCTCGAAAGCCGACACCAGAGCCTGTCATTATTTCGCTTCAGCTTCAACGGGCTGCCTCTAAGCCGAGCCAGAGAGGGTCAGGGTTGCCGACCGACCGACGCCAGGCAAGTGTGGATGAGTTTTTGCAGGTGCGATCGCTCTCTGAAAACAGCCAAAAAGCCTACCGACAAGATCTGAAGCGATTCTTGGAGTGGACCGAGACAGATTGGCCGCAGGTCAGCTATGGGCAGATAGTGCAGTATCAAAAATTTTTAATAGAGCAGTCGCTGGCTCCTGCCACTGTTAAACGAGCAATGGCAACACTTCAGAAATTTTTTCGCTGGATGGTTGATAGCGGATACATACCCAAAGATCCCACATCAGCCGTGGCTACACCCCATGACTCACACAGCGAAAATACCCACACCACAGCACTCAGCCCAACAGAACTAGCCCAGATTTATGAGATGGCTCTCGCAGGTTCTTTTCCTAAACGGGACACTGCACTCATCTCGGTTCTGCTTCATGGGGTTAGAGCGGAGGAAATTTCTGCTCTAGATATAGGCGGTTACCGGAGCGATCGGCTCCAGGTTAGAACAACTCAAGTGATTAGTCAGGTGCCGCTCAACGACCAGGCCCGAAAAGATTTGGAGACCTACCTCGCCTCACGGACTCGGCTGGGGGAAAGCCTAAGCGACAGTTGCCCTTTGTTTCTCTCCTATTCGCGCCGCAGCTACGGGCAGCGCCTCAGCGCGTGGGGCGTGCGCGATGTTTTGAATAAACTGCAGGCAGCCACCGGCTTCAGCCTGCATCCCCATCGGTTCCGCCATACTTTTGTCGCTCGTCTGATGCATCAGGACCTAGACCTGCATCAGGTCATTGCGTTAACCCGGCACAAGTCTGCGCAGAGTCTCAGCCGCTACGCCCAGGAATCGCCTCACCCAGCCTAGGAATTCACGGCTTCTCCGTAAGATTTTAGAATTCTAGTTGGGCTTAGGTATTATGATAGGGCGTTCTGATGAACTCCCCATGCCCCAAAAAAGAATTGCCATCCAATCTAACAGCGGCGGAGTTGGAAAAACTACCCTAGCAGTCAACTTGGCCTACCAGTTGGCTAGAAAGAAGCAGACCGTTGCCCTCTTTGGCTGTGACCCCAACGGCTCTTTAACCCTATTTTGTGGCTTAGATGATCCCGCAGCCGACCAGACGATTGACTACATTTTGCGACCTGAGTTTGCTGGAGACTACCCTTTGTTTTCGGCCTGGGCAGATCGGATCTCAGGAATTGATGCTTGTCTGGGCGGCCTAGTTTTATCTGAAACTGCTCAGCGCCTGACGATGACTAAGCGAGGCGAGTATCTTTTGGCCGATAAGCTAGAAGACTACCCACTGCCTCACGACATCATTATTTTTGACTGTCCTGGCACTATTGAGCAGCTTCATACGGTTACCCTGGCAGCCTCAACCCACATCCTAGTCACGCTCAAGCCCGAGGATAAAGACATTGATGCGGTCGCTAAGCTGATTGACTGGATTTACCGCACCCGCCAAGAGCTGAGGCTAAAGCCAGCGCCTGAGATCCTGGGCCTTGTGCCCAACGGGTTTAAAGACCGCGCCATGCACCGAGACAACCTAGGTCTGAGCCCTATCGCAGACATTGAGACCCTGCCTAGCATCATGCGAACAATGGGCATCCCCATGTTTTCCAAGATTAACGACAGTGCCCATATCGCCAATGCGGCGGCTGCCGGTCTACCTTTAGGGCTGTTTCGGCCCGGTGAAGCAGCCAATCGAATTTATGCAGACATTGCAGATGCAGTTATTGGAGCCTGATCATGGCACGTCTAAGCAAGCGCCCCATGTCTACCATGTTTCAGGGAGCGATGTCTTCCCAACGAGATGATGAAATCGCTCAGCTCAAGGCTGAACTGGAGATGCTGCGATCGCAATCCACTAGCGCCAGCACTCAGCTCCCTACTCAACAGATCGTTCCCCTGCGCCTACCTGAAAACTTAAAGCAGCCTAGGCGCTACTTTGCCCTAGACAAAATGGCAAAGCTCAAAGCCTCCATTGATAAACATGAAGGCGTGTTAGAACCCATTTTGGTGCGAACTGCTGAGGATGGGCTCTACGAGATTATCAGCGGCGAGCGGCGCTGGCGCTGCTGCTGCGAGTTGGGCATCGAGACTATTCCAGCGATGACCGTGGAAATGTCCGATGAAATGGCCCTAGAGGTGGCGCTAATTGCTCACCTCTTAAGCGAAGAAATCTCCCCAATCGAGGAAACCGACTCGATTATGGGCTTACTGATGCTGCGGCTAAAGAAGTCCTTTGAAGAGGTGAAGAGACTTGTAGGCCAAATCAAAAACTATCATTCTGGAATGATAGGCAGCGTTGATGAGGAAGAGATGCAGGTGGCAGAGGCCATCTTAGAAGAATTTGATCTGAAGGTTGGCAGCTTTGTCTCAAATCGACTGCCCCTGCTTAATTTGGCCCCAGTCATTCTAGAAGCAGTCCGAGCAGGAAAACTTTCACCCACCAACGCCACGCTGATCAACCGCCAGCCAGAGAACCTACATGAGCAGCTTGTGCAGCAGAGTGAAGGGCTGACCAAAGAAGAGCTGATGAAGCTACTGTCTCAAATTCACAGATCCTCATCAGCCAGATCAGCCTTAAGTGAAAGTAGCGAAAGGGGGCGTCTGGGAACATCTGGGGACAGCCAACCAGAAAGTCTCAATCAGAACTTGTCAGAAGAACCTGTCTACGAGCGAGTTTATACTCAGATCAAGATGTTGCGCCGTAAGAAGCAGCTATTTAAAAACAAGCAGGTGCAGAGCCGAATCAGTAAAATCGACAAGCTGTTAGATGAGATTGCCTCTATTGCCGAGGATTTAGGAATTGAGGTTTAATTACCCTAGCCAAAGCTATCATTCTAGAATTCTAAGTCTCCTCACTACCCTCAATCCAAGGTTTAGAGACGTTTCAGTCGCGTATAGTACAAGTTAACCAGCCGACAGAGAAAAAGAGGATAGCAGTCCTCTGTACCGACTTAAGCACAGTCCTTTAAAGGAGCATGAATTGCGCCCAGTGTAAGAATCAGCACATCTTCAAGGGGTACGGTCAGGCTTTGTTTCAGCTTCTAATTTGTTTGCCGTGGTAGCGTTTGCGAACCCGGCTGCCCTCCCGCCAATATTCATACCAATAGGGGCCATGGAGCTTACCGCTGGCACAGCGACAGTTTTCCTTGCCGCATTTGACCCCTTCTAAGAGCAGACAGGACTTACCCAATCGCCGGGTTGCCACCACTTGATTAGCCGTTGGAGGCAGCCATTCCTCAGCCTGTCGCTCTAGGGTTGCCAGGTGATCTGCTAGCCAGATCTGTAGGTCTTCTACTTGATCTAAGGTGAGGTCGTGAGTGATGTGGTGGCGGATATCAGCGGCAGAGAGTTTGGAGGAGGACATGGCTTTCTTAGGTAACGAGATTAGAGAGAGGCTACGAGTATGTTACCTAAGAATTTTGTTTACACCAATTCCTAAAATCGGGCTATGAATAGTCTCTGGCAAGGGCGCTGGGTCTACACCCAGTGCAGCTGTTAGTGCTAATAAGAAAGAACTGTATTAGGCGTTGCTGATTCCGGGGATGAGACCACGCTTGGAAGGCTTAAGCCGTTGCTTGAGGATGAGTAAAATTATCTCACCACTCAGCAACGCCCTGTACAAAAATCGAATCAAGGCGAGCTATTCAGTCCTATTCCATGCAGGGGCGGTATTCTTAAGAATCAGGATTTATCCTTTAAGCAAACTGGCTCATGGCTACATCGCGCAAGTCCCCCCGATCTCAAAAGCCCACCTCTAAGGCGAGGAAAAAAGCCTCAGCAACAGACGAGGCCCAGACTCCTCCGACTTTGGCAGGTGATCGGCCAGTGACCAACCCAGACCTGTTTGCCAACAGCTCCACAACACCGGTCGCTTCCCCACTGCCCATTTTTGAGGCCAGCAAGATTTTGACCCAGCGGGATCACCTGCCTTGGAAGCCTGACCCCGACGGTAAACTGTGCTACGCTCCCGACATTGGTAACGGCCAGGGGGCAATCTACTTTTGGGTGACTGAGAACTTAGAAGACGAGCACCCGGCTACACTAGCGGGGGCAGCAGCCCTGGCAGTGATTGAGACTTTCGACATTCGGGCTGCCTGTATGCACCTGATTTTTGCTGCTCATGCTACTCAGGTTGAGCGGCCTTGGGAGCAGGAACTGGTCATCAGCGATCGCCAGATTCAGGCTTACCTGGGCCTGCAACAGCGCACAGATAAAAACCGAAAAGAAAAGCTGGCGCTGATTGAAGAGATCGCCAAGCAGCCCTGCAAAATTACCACCTACATTTCTTGGCCCCGGCAGGGCAAGTCGAAGGGCTTTACCATTGAGGAAGGCCGACTCTGGCACCTGCTAGGAACCCGCTATCACTATCAATACGACCTCTTCGGCAATCAGGAGCTGGTTGGCATGACCTTTGTGGTTAAGGCTGGGCTCTGGGCCAAGTACTTTTTAGATGACGAAGACGGTCAAGCGGTACGACCGCAGCAGGGCATTTTATCGAAATCGCTGCTCAAAAGCGTGATGGGGCTCTGGCAGCACCGCGAAGGAGCCGCCCGGCTCATGGTCTGGCTGCTTTTCAAAACTCAGCTCAGCCGCCAGAACGCGCTCAATGTTAAGACTCTGATGGAGGTAGCCTACGGCCCCCAGCGTATTCAGGCAGCCTACGAAGACTATCAGCTCCGCAAAAAGCTGGCTAGCACCTGGGACGACGATCTGCTCGCCCTCCACGACAAGGGCTGGAAGATCCAGTTTGATGGCGACACTTACCCAGTTGAGATTCGGCCTATCAGCTTTGGCCGAGAGGAAATCTCAAGGCGGCCTAGAGGGTTCTTTGAGACGCTGATGGATGCCTACCTGTGGATTAGCCCGCCCGAAGCTTGGATTAACCACGGACTGCTGCCCGGAGAGGGAGCCGCCACCGATACCTTGCTGGAGCCTACACCCGAAGCCGAAAAAGACGGGCTTACCGGAACAGAGGTCCATCATTTGCGGACAGAAAAGGGGTGGAGTCAGCGCAAGCTGGCGGCCCTAACGGGTCTGAGCCAAGGGTTAATCTCAATGATTGAAAATGGCACCCGCTCAATCAGCCCTGAGAATGAGGAAACGCTGCGGCAGGTATTTGATTACATGTGATCTCAACTACACGCGATCACAAAGCAGTTTGCTCGAAGGATTGATTACAAAGAATCTCTAGAACCCCTCCCCTAACACAGGCTGATCTGTGAATCGGGTCATCTTGTGCTGCAAATACTGCAATTATTCAGAATCCGGTTGGATAAACCCCTTTTGTAACTCAGATATTCGAGCAGAAGGCCAGCCCATACCTTAAAAGATAGAGCTTTGCTAGTGCAGACCTAGCAAAACAGGGGATATTTATAGCCAGCAGAACCCTTACTAGGAGGCAATCTCAGGCTTTAATCATTACATGATTACAAAAAGTCTCTAGAACCCCTATCCCAAATAGGAGTAGTTGCGATCGCATGATTACAGCACTGCTCTAGAACCTACCCCCCAAATGACCAAGAAGGTGCAGAACTCTCTAAAGCAGCCTATACCAACAGGCCTACTCCTTTGGATTACATGATTACTTAGAGATTCTAGAACCCCTCACCCGAACTTCGGGCAGGTTTGATTACAGATACCTCTAGAACCCCACCCCTTAAAAGCCAGATTATTACACCATTACAACTGAGCTCTAGAACCCCCACCCCAAACTTCGGGCGGGTTTGATTACAGATATCTCTAGAACCTCCCCCCTAAGTATGATTACAAGCGACTCTAGAACCACTGACCCAAACTCTCTAGAGCCCCCACCCCAAAGTCTCTAGAACCCCACCCCCAAAGTCGTTGAGCGGGAACGGATCTTCAAGGGTTTTGCATTTCGGTTGAGATTTTATGCTGCTCAAGTGATTACAAACAGTCTGTTTTGAGCAGCCGAGCTGTAATCAGGCATCTGCTATAAGAGATCGATTAGTACACGCTTTTTGAACCCTGAAAGGCGTGTACTAAATAACAACCTCTTTTTCGCGTGAGCAGTCTGCCGATGATTACATAAACAAATAGCTAAAAGGCTTCCACTGAACCACCAGCAGAAGCCTCTTAATTGATCCCTTGCGGGAATGAGTACTCACCAAATCGAGCTGCCACAGCTATTTGAGTACTTGCGGAGTTGTTTTGTCTATTTTAAGACCAATTCTTTCATACAGCAATAACCACAGCTCAATCAAAGGCTGTGCTGTTTGGGTTTGTTTGCAGGCAAAACACTTTCTTCCCCATTGATTACAACTTCGAGAGTTTTGGCTTAGGCTCTCGCCCTTTCATTGGAGATAGTGCTTTGTTAAACCAACCAAACCCTAAAAAGAGCAGACCTAAAAGCGACTTCCTTACCTCAGATCCTTTACCTGGGCATCCTGATGGCAAGGGGCTGTGCGAAATCTTTGGTCATTACCCGTGGCAGGCTATTACAGCTGATTTGCCAGAGAATGCCGCCGCTGCACCCCTCTGGAGAACCCTTACTGGCTACCCGCTGCGGCCGAGAGTCTTATGGAGCCTCTGGCAAGACGCTAACACGCTGATCGGCGTGCGCTTTGGCCAGACTACACGCTACGCCCTGATCGACCTAGATGCCGGTAGCCCCTATCGCTCCAACAACGGGGGCAAAGACCAGTCGGCAGAGTCTATTGCAACCCTACGGGCCGCGCTGGAAACAATAGGCATTGCCCGCACCCTACTGATTCGCTCTAGCTGGAATGGCGGGCTGCACCTCTATGTACCGCTACCAGAAGCTGTTAATACCTTTAATCTAGCGGTGGCTCTAGAGGGCTGCCTCAAGGCCCAAGGCTTTGAGATTAAGCCGGGGCAGCTCGAAATCTTTCCCAACCCCAAAACCTATGGGGTCACTATCTTTGTTGAATACAATGCCCACCGGCTGCCCCTTCAGCCCGGCAGCGGCTCCTGCGTTCTAGATGACGCCCTGCAGCCCGTGACCGACAGCTTGTCGCACTTCCTCTGGATTTGGGAGCAGGCAGCAGAGGCCCAAGATATGGAGATGCTGCACCGAGCACTGAGCGTTGGTCGCAACAATCGACGCAGACGAGCTCGGCGCACCCTAAGCCTGACACAAACCTGGCGAGCTGACCTAGAAATAGAGATTGCCGAAGGTTGGACCGACTACGGCCAGACTAATCGGCTGCTTAAAACCATTGCCTGCTACGGGGTTGTCTTTGAGCGACACCAAGGAACGGCCCTGATTGATTACATTTGCCGCATTGCCCCACACCTGCCCGGCTACCGCCAATATTGCCGCCACCAAGGCGAGATCCGGCGACGAGCAATTGCCTGGGCGAGAGCTGCCGAGAAGTATTACTGGCCCATGGGCAGCCCGACATCGACCGAGTCTACTCCTAACCAGAATGAGGTGCGATCGCAAGACGCCCGCTGTCGCATTCAGCGGGCTGCCCAGCAGCTTCTAACGCTGGGGCAAATGCCAACTACCGTCAGGGCCCGAGTGCAGGTACTGATCACAATGGCCCAGACCTCAGCCCAGACCCTCTACAAGCATCTAGGCCTGTGGCATCCAGACCACCTCTCAGCGTCTATTGCAGAAGACTCAAAGCCCTTTTTGGCGCAGCAGCCTGAGCAATCGCCTGTAACAGCAGACCCAGAGCGCGATCAGAAGGACGCAGCGAGTTTTAAGGCAGGTTTTAACGATCGCTCAAACCTAGAGAAAACAGGGGCGTTACAGACCTTAGAGAGATTAATGAAGGGTGAAAGCTCTGCAGGCCATGACGCAGGTTCGAATTTAAACCTCATTTCTCCGGAGAGGGGGGTGCGGGGGGAGACGCTAAGTTTTCCACAGCCCGACCAGGCCATTGAAATGGAGGGATTGGGCCCAACCTCAGGTAGCCAAATTCCGCTGTCTGAGTTATTTGATAAACTCGCGGACCAAGTCAAGCGTCTGGGTTGGACGGCAGAGCAGATAATGCACTTCATTGCAGCCCGATTTGAGGGCAGACGGCGGAGCCAACTGCAGGATGAGGAGCTGATTACACTGCTTTACTATCTGCGGCAAGCGTATTGGCAAGGTGCATATTCTTAGGTAACATTCTTGACCTAAAACTCGCAATTCTGTTACCTAAGAAAGTCGTAGTGGCTGAGAGTGTCTTGGAGGCCGTTGATTCGAGGTGTCCATATCTCAGCAAGGTATTTTCTAGGCAGGCCGTTTTACGATGCGGGTAGAAGGTGAAGGGTGAAAGTTTCTGCTTAAGAGGGATCAATTGGAATGACTACCGTGAAGGTGGAGCCATGGCCTGGATAGCTGATCAGCTCAACGTGCCCGCCGTGGGCTTCAGCGATTGTCTTGACGATGGCTAGACCTAAGCCGGCTCCTTCAGAGCGACGGTAGCGGTGGAAGATGCGGGCGAAGCGTTCAATAAATGTGTTCTTGGTGCTCTAGGGCAATGCCCTCATCCGTATCGTGTGCCCAGAATCGAGCACATCCCCAAACCAGACTAGAGCCAAGTGTGATCGGGCTGGTCGCATCGCTGTGTTGCTTTGACAATGACGCGGGTGACCTCATCGATCTCTGTTTGCCCCCGCGAAATCAGGTAGGTGACGACAAAGTCACCCCGGTTCTGACCCTGAACAACGGACTCTGCCTGATACACAATAATTTCGCCACTGGAGGAGGTCACCTGACCCCACTGAGGACGAGTCAGTATAGCTAAGACTGCATTCCCTTCGTACCCACCACCTTCGACCTAGACGCCCTCCAACCCCCCCTTCGGCAGCTCCTACCCGAGGTGCGAGCAAGTGACCTCAGTGCAGCTAGTGTGCCACAGACTGGGACGGCGAGCTTTGATGGAGTGGGGTGTGATGCGATCGCAACCTATCTCCCCGCCATGCCCCTAGCACCATCCACCACAACTTCTATTTCTATAATGATCAGGTGCTAGTAGACAGCGATCGCCTCTGGCTGGTGAACATAGACCTGTGCTGCCAAGGGCATCCAGCGTTAGATATTGGCAATTTCATAGCCCACATCACCGAGTACAGTCTGCGACCGGACAAATTCTCAGCCGAGAGCAGCTGCTAGAGCCGGTTTGGGGCTACGACTACGATCCAAAATCCAACATTGTGGATGTCTATATCGGGTATTTACGAAAGAAACTAGGGAACGAGCTGATCGAGACCGTGCGGGGAATGGGCTACCGCATGACCCCCTAAAGTCGAGAAACCCCTACACTAGGGAAGTTGGGCTAGAGAATACCTGGATGGCACCCCCTAAAGTCGCTACCTCTAAAACGGCTGCTAAGCCGGAAGAGACAACCCCCCCTGCACCGGAAGCAGCCTCCCCTGAACTGGAGATTGCTGCTCCGGAATCACCCCCCCAAGAATCACCCTCCCAAGACGCAAATCCCGCCAATATTGAAGACATCTTTGCCGCCCTCAAATCCTTGCTAGGTACCGTCGAGAAGCTGCAAAAAGCCCGCCAGGAAGTTGGAGACATCAAACCCTTGCTAGTGCGAATGCTCGATGGCGAACTCCTCTCAGGTGACGAGCTAGACCAGCTTAAATCAGGCGTGAATGGCCTGTCTCGCTTGGTGCGCTCCTACGACGACTATCAGTCGGCCCTGGCTAAGGCTCAGCCTGCCAGAGAGCTGCTTGATTTGGTGCTCAAGTCTTAGAGAGTAGAAGGGGGAGACGCAGTGACACGTCCCCCTGTCTTCCCCGCCCCCTTAACTCTCCTGCTTCTCCACATCCACACGTCCCCCTGTTACCGCTTCTTCACATCCCTGCGTCCTCTCTGCCTGGGCTGTCGGCACCAGGGTCATAACCGACATCAGCGTTAGCTGCACTAGCTCAATGTAGGCTTTGATATCAACTTGGCCTGCTAACAACATTTCTCGGTACTGGTGCTTGATCTGGCTCAGTTTTTGTAGAGCGACAGTGGGGTTGCTCTGCAGCGTGGCTTGCCATTCGTCTAGCAGCAGTAGGGTGTCGCGCACAAATTGGGTGCGTTGCTCGTCGAGTTGGGATCGGCATTGATCGGTAAAGGTCTGGGTTTTGTGGCGCAGCTGTTCGTAGATTTCGGGGGTGACAGCTCCGTCAATGAACCGCAGCCGGTTTTCCTGGCTCAGGTCTTCAATGCCGCTGAGGGCTTGCTGGGGGTAGTCTGGCAGCAGCTGCCGCAGTTCATTAATGCGATCACTTGTGGCAATTACAGTTTTATGGGATTGCCGTTTGCGCCAGTAGCGCAGCAGTAGACCAATGGCTGTTGTACCTCCGAGCAAAAAGACCCCCGCCTGGAGATCGTCGTTATTGTTCCAATAGCGGGCCAGAACAGCGCGAGGATCGCCGTTTTCGTATACCTCCTCAGCAGCCGGATGGAGGTAGAGCAGCCCCCGCCGCAGCGCTGCCGCTGCCTCACCCTCTAGCAAGGCCGGATAAAACTGGGCATAAGCCCGAGCATCGGCCAAAACTGACCAGGTGACCAGGCCAACGGCTCTGCGGTTGACGTTGGGTCGGGTGACCAAAACGGTAGCGGTGGCAAGGGTTGAGACATCTCGCTCGGGTGTGGCGGGCAACACTGCATAAGCACCGGGCGGCAGAGTTGTAGGCTGATACGAGCCAGGGTAGCGGATCGTCAAATGGTTGGTAACTGAGGGTGAAATAGCAGCCAGCGTGTATTGGGGATGATCGAGAAACTGCTGCTGGAGCTTCTGGCTGGCACCGACGCTGCCAACATAGATCACAGCGTCAACCTGCCTAGCCTGTAGCTGCTCAAAGGCTTCATCAAAGGCTGAGTCATCGTTTTGAAATGTCAGCTGGCTGGCCTGAGCCAGTTGGTCAGTGGTGTGACGAATGCCGCTGCCCGGTGCCCCTACCGCTACCCGTCGCCCCTGCAGATCGCTTAGAGTTTGCACTCCAGAATCACGCCAAACCACGATATGCACGTCTTCCTGGGCCAAAGCCGCCACGGCCAGCACCTGCCTAGTCTGCAGAGCTTCCCTGGCCACGTCTAGCTGCACTAGGGCAAAATCAACCTCACCCTGAATCAGCCGCTCCAAGTTTTCTCGTGATCCTTGGGAAGGCCGATTTTGGACCGAAATACCTGCTGTTTTCTGAGTAGATAGGCTGACTTGTTCACCCAGCCGGCTGTAGAAACCACCTTCTGTGCCGCTGGCAAGGGAAATGGTGTGTGGTTCCCCGCAACTGCTAATAAGAACCACCAACATCGCCCCGGCTGCCCCACAGGGCCTCAAAACTGAAGCGGATGGCAGGGAGATGCGATCGCACTCAATCCACTCTTGACTCTTTAGCTTGATCCACTGATTCAACAGGTTAGGCATCGAAGACGCTTCCAAATATGCCTAGTTTTTTGATGTAATGTAGCCTGAAACGTTATTCTTCGCTGCATTGTCCCAATCAACCTCCCAGAAGTTTACATTCTCCCATCCTCGTCTCTGTTTTCCCCCGTTTCCCCCTCTTTAGGTATTTCTTTTCCATGCCTTCTCTTTTCTTAGGTAACAAAATTGTCTTGGCAATGCCTTAAATGTTACCTAAGAAAATCGTGTCTCCTTTCTCCGCCCACTTTTACCCTCCCGGCACCCCTATTCCCCGCGCAATCAAAGCCAGCAGCGCCAGATGCCCTGGGTAAAAAGCATAAAACCATCGGGCTTTGGGACCGCGCTGGCCATTTGCCCAGAAGAAGAATAGGGGAATGACTGCCGCTGGTAGCTGAAATGGCCCCATGAACCTTGCCCAAACTAGATGAAATCCCACCCAGACCAGGCACCAAGCAAAATTAGGTCGAAAGTAGCGGGTCAGCAGCACCAGAACAATGCCGTAGCTACCATAGTTCATGTTCAAAACTTCGGTGACGGCTGCGCCTGCCAGCCAAACCAGGATTTGCAGATCGGGCCACTGCCGCGCCAAGCGAAGGCAGACTAGCCCCACCGACAGCTGAAATAGGATATTGAGATCGGTTACGCCAAAGGTCAGCTGGTAAATTGGCTGTGAGATCAGCCCCAGCAGCACTAGCCGTAGCCCGTAGCGCCAGATGTCGCGAGTATGGGCTTCGCCTTGAACCAGCAGCCAAACAAACAGGGGGAAGCTGATGCGCCCTATGGCCCGCAGCCAGTCCACTTCTGGATATAAGACCGCGCCAATATGATCGATCAGCATGGTAATGGCGGCTAGAAGCTTGATGTGGAAGCTGGAGAGTCCTCTTTGCTCAAGCATAGTATTGCTCTAGCCCGCGTCAATGCCGAGGAGGTGTGCGATCGCACGCACCAACTCTCCAGGGTCAACCGGCTTGGCCAGGTGCTGCTGAAATCCGGCGGCTAGGGCTTGGTGCCGATTAACCTCGCCTGCATAGGCTGTCAGTGCGATCGCAGGTACAGTGCTGCCGTGTTCGGGCAGGCCTTTTCGGATCTGCTGCATCAGAGCATAGCCATTGATGTCCGGCATGCCAATGTCGCACAGCAGCAAGTCTGGAACCGACTGACTCAAGCGAGTCAGTGCCTCAGCGGCCGAAGTGGCTGTAGCCACCGTTGCCCCTGCCTGCACCAGAATAAAGGTAGCCAGCTCGCGCATATCAGAATCGTCATCTACAATCAGCACGCGTGCGCCCGCCAGATCGATTGCCTCTTCCAACGGGCTATTGTCGGCAGGCCCTTCCTGATGGGCTGCTCTTAGCGGCAGCCGGACGCCAAAAGTGGCCCCTAGATTGAGGCCGGGGCTTTCTGCCCAAACTGTACCGCCATGCAGTTCTGTCAGGTGCCGAACAATTGCTAGCCCTAGGCCCAGTCCGCCAAATCTTCGAGTAGTGGTGCTGTCTTCTTGGCGGAAGTAGTCAAACACGTAAGGCAAAAAATCAGGGCGAATGCCTTGGCCGGTATCGCTAACCGTGATTTGGACGAATGGAGCAGGGGTAATTTGGCCTTTGTCTTGGGAGCTGGAGGGGTGTGGCTCATGGCCACTGGCTATTAACCCTTGACCCCCAACCCAAGTCAACCGCACCTCAACACGCCCCCCGGCAGGGGTAAATTTGACCGCATTAGACAAGAGGTTCCAGACAACCTGCTGGAGCCGATTGGAATCGCCTGTTGTGGTAAGAGGCTGGCCGTTGGAGGTTTCTTGGCGGCTGTCCTGCAAATCGATGATGACAGCGATCTGCTTAGCTTCGGCTGCCAGCCGCACCGTTTCTAGCGCAGCCTCAACCGTGTCCACCAGGTTGACCGGGCCGACATTGAGCGTCATCTTGCCCTGCAAAATGCGCGAAACATCCAACAGGTCTTCAATCAGCTGGGCCTGTAGTTTGGCATTGCGTTCAATGGTTTCTAGCGCGTACTGGATTTTGACGGCATCTAGCTGCTTTTGGCGCAGCATTTTAACCCAGCCCAAGATCGGGTTGAGCGGTGACCTAAGCTCATGAGACAGCACCGCCAAAAACTCATCTTTGATCCGGTTGGCGGCTTCTGCCTGGGAGCGGGCACTGCGTTCGCGCTCTAGCAGCTGTTCTCGTTCTTGTTCGGCCTGCTTGCGCTCTGTCACATCAATTAAAATGCCAATCATGCGGGTTGGCCGTCCGTCAGCACTGTAGGTAAACTGGCCCCGCGCTTCGATCCAGTAAGTAGAGCCATCGGGCCAAAGGACGCGATGCTCGTGGGCATACTCTGTTCTTTCCAGCATGGCCATGCGCAGCGTTGCCTCGGTTGCAGCCAAATCATCGGGATGAACGCTTTGGCTCCAGAGTTCGTAGCTGGGCTCGCATTCGTGGGGCTGTAGGCCTAAAATGGTGTAGTGCCCCTCTGACCAGGTGATCTGGTCTGTCTCTAGGTTCCAGTCCCAGGTGCCCATGCGCCCTACAATCAGGGCCAGCTGTAGGCGGTCTTGGCTCGCGCACAATGCCCTTTCAGCTCGCGCTCGCTCGATAGCCAGCCAGGCTTTTTCAGCAATGCGTTCCACCAAGGCCGCTTCTTCTGCTGTCCAGAGGCGAGGGACCACATGGTGCAGCACCAGCACCGCTACAAAGCGCCCCGCTTTTACCAGCGGCACGCATAGAAGCGATTTGGTTTGGATAGCGTTAAAAGCAGGGGCAGCGTTGGCGGTACGAGGGTCGCGGTCAACATCCTCGATCACCAGGGTTTTGCCCTGCTTCAGTTCAGCGATACTCTCCGGCCCAAAGGCGTTGAGCAGGTGTTTGCCCACCACGCTAATGACGCCGCTGCAAAAGTCGCGTTCGACAATGACGTATTCCTGCTGAGGGTCGATGTCGCCGTAGGTGCAGCGAGTAACGTTGAAGTACTGCCCGGTGGCACAGACGATATGCCAGATGATGTCTTGGGAGTCTTGCAGGGCCCGGATGGCATCGTTTAAGTCGATCAAAAACTGCTGCTGCCGCTCCTTTTGCTGCAGCTCTGTCAGCAGCTGCTCGATTTGCTGTCGGGCCTGCGCTTGAGCCGCTTCAGCCTGCTTGTAGTCGGTGACATCGCGGGCGATATTCAGTACGGTTTTGACTGAGCCATTGACAGCAAACTCGGGAAAAATCCGCGACTGATACCAGCGCTCGCCCTCAGGGGTTGGAAAGTTAAACTCAATGGTCTGCTCCTGGCCGGTCTCAAAAACTTGCTTTAGAGCAGTCACCCAGGCACTGCAGATCGCCTCTGGCATGCCTAAATCGGCATTGGTTTTGCCAATGAACTGCTCCGACGGAATTCCGGTTGCTTGCTCTATTGAAGGGCTGACATAGAGGTGGCGAAAGCCGCAATCCATCCGGCTGATAATATCGGGGGCATTTTCGACGACCAGCTTAAACTGTTGCTCTTGCTGCTGCAACTCAAGTTCTAGGTGTTTGCGATCGCTCAAGTCCACCAAAAAGCCAATGCCCAAATCACTGGGGCCACCGAGATACGCTGTGCCAACCAACACTGGAATGCGGCTGCCGTCTTTGCGGATATATTCCTTCTCGTAGGGCGTGTGGGAACCCGTGGCCTTCATCTCTGCCATGGCCTGCTGATCGAGGTGCAGGTGCTCCGGCGGGGTAATGTCTAAAAAATTGACCTGCCCCGACACCACCTCCTCTCGCGGGTAGCCCAAAATGTTGAGCCAAGCATCGTTGACCTCTAAAATATGGCCTTGAAAATCGCCAATGATAATGCCGATAGGACTGGCGTCAAACAGGCCTCGTAGCCGCGACTCGCTCTTCTGCAGGGCTTGTTCCATCAGCTTGCGCTGAGTGACATCTTGAAGGATTGCGGCGGCGGCCACTACCTGCCCCTGCTGATCACGTATCGGGGCTGAGCTGATGTTGATGAAAACACGGCTGCCATCTGAGCAGTGGATTTCCATCTCTTCGTTGGTAATGACTGTGCCGCTACGCAGCGATCGCACCAGCGGATACTCATCGGCAGTATAGGATTGCCCATCAGCCCGCAGCAATTCAAATGGGATCACTGAGCTATAGTCTTCTAGCTGCAGTGAGGGTCCATATTCATATCCGACTAGGGCTTTGGCCTGTTCATTGATCAGCACTAGCTTGCCAGCGGCATCGGCAATCATCACCCCCGCAGGAATCTGCTGCAGCACTGATTCAAACCAAGCGTGTTCAGTTTCGAGGGCCTGCCGAATGATATCAATGTCGTGGCTAACCCCGGCTTCATTGTGGTTTAACGTTACCGGCTCATCTGTCAGGCTGCGGGCAAACTGCTCAATCACTTCCGAGCGCGAAATGCCTCGCCTGCGAGCCTCCTGGTCAAGCGATTGCCAGGCTGTATGGGTCAGAGAAAGGCTGACTCGCTGCTTCGTTTCTGAACCCCAGTTGGTCACAAACTTGCCAGTGGCATCGCGCTTCATGAGGTACCCGTATGCATACACGGTCTTCCCCATTCAAGCGGAATTGCTCACCCAAGAGAATACTTCCTAAGAAGGATGTTAGCGAATTGCCGTTGCTGAACGGTTGTCAGACAACGGCAATTCGCCTGCCCAGGTAGCTACTTACCTGAGCGCGGTTCAGCGATCTGGCGGTGCAGAGCTGTCTTCACCGTGTCGGGCAAAACTTTAGCAACGTTGCCCTGAAGCTTGGTCATGAAAGACCCAGCAATGATGCTGTCTTTGCCCGACATCAGCGCTTCAAACCCCTGCTTAGCGACCTCAGTCGGATCGTCTTGTATGACGGAGTCAGCCAGGGTGTCGTTCATGTCGGCGCGGTCGAAGAAGTTGGTGTCGGTTGGCCCTGGCATCAGAGAGGTGACCGTCACTCCAGTGTCTTTTAGCTCGTTGCGCAATGCCTCGGCAAAAGAATGGGTGAAGGCTTTTGAAGCTGCATAGACTGCTTCAAAGGGGCCAGGCATGATGGAGGCTATGGAAGAGGTGAAGAGGATGCGGCCCTCACCGCGATTCACCATGTCTTTAACCACCCGCTTCGCCAAGTGGACGGTTGAGACAACGTTGAGATTGAGCAGATTCAGCTCGTCTCTGAGGTCGGTTTCGCGAGCAAACTCGCCGCCTACGCCCACACCCGCGTTGATTGCGATCGCATCGACAGGCCGACTGGCCGACACAATCTCCTGATATAGGATCTCGACCCCCTCATAGGTTGACAGGTCAGACTGTACGGTTTTAACGTTGGCTCCTAGCTCCTGTAAGGTTTGAGCGGCTTCGTTGATGCTGGGGCCAGTGGCCGTAATGAGCAGGTCAAAGCCATTTTCGGCAAATTGTTTGGCCAGTTCGTAGCCGATGCCGCTAGAGGCCCCGGTAACAACAGCTAAGGGGCGGGTGGATGAATTCATTATTTGTCAAATGTAGGCGGTCAACGCTTACATCGTAGGCAGCAGGCTGTCTGTGCGGCTCTTTCTAATGACGGATCACGTTTCTACAGATCACGCTATGCCAATTGTCCAAATAGCCACTACTCATCCACCCATCTACCCATCCACCCCCTATCCGCAGCACTCTTTTCCTAAAATTGGACTACTGAACCGGTAGCCCTACGGCAAAGCAGGTTTTCCCCGGTACAGACTCGACCGAGAGGGTGCCTTGGTGCCGATTCTCGATAATGCGACGGACGGTTTCGAGGCCCAAGCCCGTCCCTTTGCCGACCGGCTTGGTGGTAAAGAACGGCTCATAAATCCGTGTCTTAATTTCGGGGGGAATGCCGCTGCCCGAATCGATAATTTCGACGCGCACACAGTTTTTAAACCAGCAGGTTTTGAGGGTCAGCGTGCCCTTGCCGTCCATGGCGTCAATAGCGTTGTCGATCAGGTTAGTCCAGACCTGATTGAGTTCACTGCCGTGGGCCGAAACTTTGGGCAGGGTTGAGTCGTACTGGCGGCACACGGTCACCCCGTGCTTGAGCTTAAACGACATCAGCCGCAGCGTGTCTTCTAGCCCGTCGTGGATGTCGACGATTTGCTGCGCTCCCTGATCCATGTAGGAGTAAGACTTCATCGACTTGACCAAAACCGAGATCCGCTCGGCCCCATGTAGCCCGCTCTGAATCATAGACATCACTTCAAAGGAGAGGGCCAGCCAGCGAATCCCCTGGTCTCGCAGTTCGGAAGGGTCGTCTCGCCAGCGGGCTATCAAAGATTCCAGGGTGTCTGTGCTGATACCTGCCAGCGCCAGCGGCTCAGTTAGCTTCCAAGCCTGGTCAACTCCATAGTCTTCGAGCCATTCGAGCAGTTCCTCCTCGCGATCGCCCAAGGTGGCCGAGTCTATCCGATGATTCAAAATCGCTTCGTATCCGGCATCACGGGTGGCCTGCCACTGCTTGGTGTGCTCCGGATCGACCTGGCTCTGCCCGTAGAGCAGGTTCATGTGCTCCAATTCGCGGATAGCTGGCACTACATCACGTAAGGCCCGCACTAACGCCGCAGCGGGGTTATTTAGCTCGTGGGCTAGCCCCGCCGCCATCGTGCCCAGCGCCGCCATTTTCTCACGGCTGCGAATGAATGACTCTAGGCCTCGCAGCCGCTGCTGAAACAGGCGAAACACGGTCTGCTCAAAGCTGCGGCACTCGTGTAGCAGGGTGAGAAAATCGTCGCCAGAAATCTTGTGCAGCTGACACTCGGTGGCGGCATACATCGTTACTGGCGCAGGTTCCCCTGTCAGCACCGGGATTTCGCCAAAATAGCCCGGCGCATCGTGCTGCCCCAGCGGCATCTGTGTCCCTTCCGTGAACCGAGTAATGCTGATGCGGCCAGAAATCAGCACATATATTGTGTCGACCTGGTCGCCTTCGTGCACCAGCAAGTCGCCTTTAGCACACTGGAGGGAGGAGGTGCGATCGCACAGCCACTCCAGCCGCTCCCTAGGCAGCTGGTTAAACGGCTCTAGAATGAGCAAATCATCAATGCAGAGCATGTCTTGCCGCCTCATAGCAGGTCGCCTAAGTACCGATGCACAAACTGAACGCAGATTGACCCCTCGCCCACCCCAGAAGCCACCCGCTTAACCGATCCACGCCGCACATCTCCGACGGCAAACACGCCGGGTACATTGGTCTCTAGCAGGTAGGGCGGTCGCTCCAGCGGCCAAACCTGAGCAGGCGGCACCTCTGACTCAAGTTCGCCCCCGGTCAGCAGGTAGCCCCGCTCATCTCTTTGAACCAGCCCATCTAGCCATTCAGTGCGGGGCATTGCGCCGATAAAGATAAACAGAGAGTTGGTGGGCACCGTCTCTGTTGCGCCCGTCTGAGAATTTTGCAGCACCAGCGCCTCTAGGCTAGTCTCTCCCTTGGCCTCAATCACGCTGGTATGAGCCAGCACCTCAATATTAGGAGCCGCCTCAATCTGTTCAATTAGGTACTGAGACATGCTTTTAGTGAGCGAGTCGCCCCGCACAAGCAGGGTAGTTTTGCGCGCGTACTTAGAGAAGTACATGGCGGCTTGTCCGGCCGAGTTAGCGCCACCAATAATGTAGACATCCTCATCGGCGCAAGCTAGGGCCTCGGTCTGGGCGGCTCCGTAATACACCCCGGCTCCGGTTAACCGTTCCATGCCGGGTATGGTGTTCATCCGCTTCCAGGAAACGCCTAGGGCCAAAATCAGCGCGTGACAGCTAATCTCAATGCCGTCAGAGAGGGTGATGAAGCGATAATCGTTTTCTACCCGCAGGCCCTGCACCTCCTGGGGCGACAAAATCTCGACCCCAAAGCGGCGGGCCTGGCTGACGGCTCGTCGAGCCAGATCGCTGCCGCTGAGCCCTACCGGAAAGCCCAGGTAGTTTTCAATCCGAGAGCTGGTGCCCGCCTGTCCGCCAGGGGCCTCGCGCTCGATCAGCACCGTCCGCAGCCCCTCCGATGCACCATAGACTGCCGCTGCCAGTCCGGCAGGCCCGCCGCCGATGATGGCCAGGTCATAAAAGGGCTTGGCCGCGACCGTCTGCAGCCCCACCTTAGCGGCTAGCTGGGTGTTGCTGGGCTGCACCAGCCGATCGCCATTGGGAAAGAGCACCAGCGGCAGCACTGGCTTCTCCAAATCCGTCAACTCAAGCAGGGTGACAGCTTCCTTGTTTTGCTCAACGTCCATCCAGCGGTAGGGAATCTGGTTGCGCGATAGAAAGTCTTTTACCTGGTGGCTGCGCGGGTTCCAGCGATCGCCGATGACGCGAATGCCCTCAAAGGGAGGCTTAAAGTGGGCCTGCCAATCGGTTAGCAGGTCATCAATTACTGGGTACAGCTGCTCTTCGGGCGGGTCCCAAGGCTTCATTAAGTAATAGTCGAGGCTGACCTCGTTGATGGCACGAATGGCCGCATCGGTATCGCTATAGGCAGTCAGCAGCGCCCGCTTTGCCTCTGGAAAAAGCTCTAGTGCCTGTTCTAAAAACTCAACCCCGTTCATCTCGGGCATCCGCTGGTCTACCAGCATCAGCGCCACAGAGTCATTCTGGAGTTTGAGCTTTTTCAGGGTATCGAGGGCGGCGCTGCCAGAATCAGCTCGGAGCACCCGGTAACGATCGCCATACTGCTTGCGCAGGTCACGAGAAATTGCCTGCAGCACATCCGCATCGTCGTCCACGGTCAGAAGGACAGGTTTGCTCATGGTAGGGCGCTGGGTTATTGGAATGAATCGGTTGTCGTTTCTTGCACGTACTTGAGAAATGCGTAGGCTTTGCCTGCTGGCAGCCGAAATGTCTCGCCTTTGTACTCTAGGATGTATTCACCAAACACTTTTTCGCAGGCGGTGCAGGTCAAAAGTCCTACGCTCAGCATATCGACACTGAGCCGCAAAATTTGTTCGCGCAGCCACGGATCGAGGGGCTGTAGAAATAGAGGTTCGAGGTTTTGCTCGGGCATAGGGGTTGTAGGGGCTGCCTAGAAGCTGCTAGGGGGAAACGTATCGGGAGGCTATTGCGAAATAGGAAATGGAGCTGTCTCGGGAATTCCGCTCCACGGAAGTTTAGATGGATGGATGCCAGTCGGCAGCACATCAGCAGCCCAACACTAAATGGGCCAGGCGAATCTTGTCTTGTTGATTCTTGCTGTGTTAAAGCTGCTGGCGGCTTAGTTGGCTGCCGCTTGGCCTAGTCAGAGACGCTGTAATGATTCTCTCCCGCTTGATTTGGCCTGGGTTTGGTGCGATCGCAAATTTCCCCCTTGCCAGAAATCCTCAAAAATGGAAAACTATCGAGATGCGATTGCGCTCAGCACAAAACCGGCCAGTTCTATGCCTAGTGCGAGAGCCAGACCGGCTGAGCTATTGTGATAAGAGCAGCAATACTGCACACAATCGACCTGAAAAAAGACCCGAAAAATGCCTGCGAAAGGACGAGTTGACGTCAGAGTTAAATTTAGCGGTGTTCCTTTGGCGGGGCCTGGCTCAAAAGGCTTCACCAAAATCGAAGTGTTCTGCGATGGCTACGTCGTTATTGCCGAAATCAGAACCAAGACCTTTCAGCGCTTTCTAGAGACTGCCCGCGATCTCGGTGACTGGGAAGGCGCAGTCAGCGGTGAGTTTCACCACTTCCAGGGCCACCAGATCGTTCTTAGCAACGCAGGGCTGCAGTGCTATGAAAAGAAATCTAAGCCCTTCAACGAAAAACAAACCCGAGCTTTTGGCTACTAAGGCTAGCTGCTAGCCTACGAGTACACAAAAAATGGACACGCTTAGGAAGGGTGAGCGTGTCCATTTTTTTGATGTTTAACCGGGCTAACCTAACAAAGAACCCACGGCTTCAGCTCACGGGCACACCAAAAGCTGCAGATAAGGGGTAGGAGAGTGGATGGGTGGACGAGTAGCGGCTAGTTAAAGAATTAGGATAAGTCTAGCCCAGATGCACCCTCCCCTCAGAAAGCACAAAGCCCAGAACTCCAAACCTCTGCCTCCCCATCCATCCCATTTCATCCACCCATCCACCTATTCACTCCTCCACTCTCCCCGTCCTCCCCTCCTATCAGGGGAGGGCATTTCATTTGAATTTCCTATATTTAAGGAATAGTTAAGGGAAAGGAATAGGAAATACTTATTTTTGAGACAGAGTTAGTTCAGCTTTAGGGCCCAACTCTATCGATGGTTAGAGGTAAGACGGGGAAAGAAATGCAGGTTTTGACGTTAAACAACGATTCTTTATGGTTTAAGGACGCTATTATCTACGAGGTTTCTATTCGAGCTTTTGCCGACAGCAACGGTGACGGAGTTGGTGATTTTCCAGGGCTGACAAAAAAGCTGGATTATCTGCAGGATTTAGGAGTTACCGCTATCTGGCTATTACCCTTTTTTCCCTCGCCTCAAAAGGATGATGGCTATGATATTTCTGACTATTACAGCGTCAACCCGATCTATGGCACTCTAGGCGATTTCAAAACGTTTTTAGAGGCTGCTCACCAGCGGGGTATTCGGGTCATTATTGAGCTGGTGGTTAACCATACCTCTGACCAGCACCCCTGGTTTCAGGCGGCCCGCACCGCGCCTGAGGGAAGCCAAGAGCGAGATTTCTACGTTTGGAGCGACAGCCCGGAAAAATATCAGGAAACTCGCATTATTTTCCAAGACTTTGAGCCGTCTAACTGGTCTTGGGATGCGGTTGCTGGGGCTTATTACTGGCACCGTTTCTATCACCATCAGCCAGACTTAAATTTTGAAAGTGCTCAGGTACGACAGGCCATTTTTGATATTGCTGATTTCTGGCTGGAGATGGGCGTTGATGGTCTGCGCCTAGATGCTGTGCCCTATCTATATGAGCAGGAAGGGACGAACTGTGAGAACCTGCCCCAAACCCATGCTTTTTTAAAGCAGCTGCGGCGTCACATAGACGAAAACTATCCTAATCGGATGCTTTTAGCTGAAGCTAATCAACAGCCTGAAGATGCCGCTGCCTACTACGGCCAGGGCGATGAATGCCACATGACCTTTCACTTTCCCCTGATGCCTCGGCTGTTTATGGCGCTGCAGCTGGAAGATAGCTTTCCCATTGTAGATATCCTGCAGCAAACGCCTCAGATTCCTGAGAACTGCCAGTGGGCTTTGTTTTTGCGTAACCATGATGAGCTGACGCTAGAGATGGTCAGCGATCAGGATCGAGAGTATATGTATCGGGTCTATGCCCAAGATACCGAGGCGAGGATTAATCTAGGGATTTGTCGGCGGTTGGCCCCGCTGATGGCCAACAATCAGAACCAGATCAAGCTGATGAATTGTCTGTTGCTCTCAATGCCGGGCACGCCTGTGCTCTACTACGGTGATGAGATTGGCATGGGAGATAATCTCAATGCGTGCGATCGCAATGGCGTGCGCACCCCAATGCAGTGGAATACTGGCCCTAATGCAGGCTTTAGCAGCGCCGACCCGGAGCAGCTGCATTTGCCTGTAATTATTGATCCGGTGTACCACTTCGAGGCGATCAACGTTGAAACTCAGCAGCTCAACCCCAGCTCTCTCTGGTGGTGGACCAAACGCGCTATCGGTGTGCGCAAGCGCTTTCAGTCTTTGGGGCGGGGGAGCTTTGAGCTGTTAAATACGACGAATCGCAAGGTGCTGGCCTTTACCCGCAGCTACGGCAATGAACACATGCTGGTGGTAGCTAACCTATCGCGCTTTGCTCAAACGGTGGAGCTAGATTTGTCTGCTTTTGCAGGGACAGTTCCGATTGAGATCTTTGCGGGCACTCAGTTTCCGCTGATTCGAGAAGATCGCTACTTTCTGAGCCTAGGTAGCAACGGGTTTTACTGGTTTGCCCTACAGCCTCAGGCCACAGCTGCCCTACCAGAGCCACAGTCTAAACATCCTGCTTTAGTGGTTGAGGGAAAGTGGCACAACGTCTTTTCTCAACCCCAGGCAAAGGCGGCGTTGGAAGCCATCTTGTCAGACTATCTGCCGACTCGGCGCTGGTTTAGCGGCAAAGCTCGCACCATTCAATCAACTCAAATTACTGAAGCCATCCCACTGGTGCCCGACCCTGCGCCTGAAACAGCGGGCGCAACCGCCTACATAGTTCTACTGCGCGTGATCTACAGCGAAAGCAGCTCTGAAGTTTATATGCTGCCGCTTGCTTACGCCGAGGAATCTGTAGGCAGTGAGCGCATTGGTGAGCACTACCAGCATGGGCTAGCAAACCTCCAGATGCAGGGGCAAAACATTGGTGGAGTGCTCTACGATGCTCTAGCTGACAAAGACTTTTTGAGCCTATCGCTGGCCGCCATTGCCCATCAGCACCAGTACCAGGGCCTTGCTGGGAAACTGGTGGCAACTGCTACCGATAGGGTTAGCTGGCTCCAACTCAACCGAAATGAGCTTAAGCCTTCGCCAATTAAGGAGGAACAGAGCAATTCTTCTGTGGTGTATGGCAACCGGCTCATTCTCAAGTTTTTCCGCAAGCTTGAAAATGGCATTAACCCCGATCTGGAAATTGGCCGCTTCTTAATGCAGAAGCCGGAGCTAAAGCAGTTTGCTCCGGTAGTGGGGGCCTGGGAATATCACCACCCTAGCGGTGAGACGATGACGCTGGCCATTGCCCAGCAGTTTGTCGCCAACAGCATTGATGCCTGGTCTTTTACGCTAGACTGCCTGCGCAACTACTTTGAGCGGGTAATGGTGCTGCCCGAGGCTGATCTGCATCAGGTTAAGCTGCCCTCACGCTCCCTGGTGGAGCTGCTAAATCGAAAAGCGCCCTCATTTAGCTACAACATCATTGTTTCTTACCTAGATACGGTCAAACTGCTGGGGCAGCGCACCGCTCAGATGCACCTAGCTTTGGCAACTGATTCAGAAAACCCTGACTTTGCGCCAGAAGCCTTTTCACTTCAGCACCAGCGCTCGGTGTATCAAGATATGCGAGATCTGACAGAGCAGGTGCTGCTGCTGCTAGAGAAGCGGCTAGAGACCCTGTTGCCAGATACGCAGCTCTTGGCCCAGACCATCTTGAGCCGCCAGGGGGAGATTCGCGATCGCATCAAAGCCCTACTCACTCAGCCGATCTCGGCAACCCGAATTCGCTGTCACGGCGACTACCGGCTGTCGCAGGTGCTGTTTACCGGTAAAGATTTTGTCATCATTGACTTTGAGGGAGAAGCGGCGCGCCCCCTGGCAGAGCGGCGAACCAAGCGATCGCCCCTGCGGGACGTGGCGGGGATGCTGCAATCCTTTAACCATGCGCTGACCCTAGCTTTTCGCAACGAGGTCGCCAACGGCCTGATTCGGCCTGACAATCTGCCGGTCATGGAACAGTGGGCACAGTATTGGTACTCGTGGGTGAGTGCTACGTTTATCAATGCCTATCTGGCTACCGCTGAGGATGCCTCTTTTATCCCCAAAACTCAGCCGGAACTAAAAGCCCTGCTAGATGCCTACCTGTTTGAGAAGTCAATCTACGAGCTGGGCTACGAACTCAACAGCCGCCCAGACTGGGTAGACATACCGCTGCAGCGGATTCTTCAACTGCTAGAGTCCTCAGTTTTGAGTAACTGGGAGGTGCTGGAGCCCTATTCTCCTGCCTCTGCCACCGGGCCAATCACCCATCAAAGCGCTGGCTAGAAGTGACGAAATCCCTGGGTCTTTAAAGAGCCCAAGGATTTCGAGGGCTATGGGGTTTTTAGCTAGGCAATGCAGAGGGCGTTGAGGTTGCCGCTGTAGCCGGTAATCTCAATTACCGCATCGGTGTTGGCTGAGAACCCAGCGTCGCTGTCGTTCAGCGCCACAAAGGTGCGGGTGCTGCCTTCGCTGCCCAGGGTGAAAACAGCGGCTCCGTTGGCTACGAAGCTGCTGGCGGTGAGCACCGCGCCGATGTCTGCCGCCGACAGGGCCGCAATGGCTCCGGCTTTAGCGACATTGGCAGCGCTCACTGTATTGGGGCCATCGAGGGTGTCGGTGCCAATCTTGAAGTCGGTGATGACATCAAAGCTGCTCAACAGCGACTCATTCAAGCCGTTGAGGATAAAGCGGTCGGGGCCGTTGTTACCGGTCATGAGATCGCTTCCCAGTCCACCGATTAACTGATCGGCTCCGTTTCCGCCGATCAAGGTGTCGTTGCCAGCCTCGCCTCTCAAGATGTCATCGCCGTTGCCGCCATCGAGGTAGTCTGCCCCGGCAGTGCCGATCAGCGTGTCGCGGCCATTGCCGCCAAACTGCTGAGTGCCTGGAATCACAGTGGCTGTCAGGTTCAGGCCCACCACCAGCGGATCGTGGTCAGAGGATGCAAAGGGATCAGCATTGTAGAAGCTGGTCTGCTGGGCTGGAGATTTGAAATTCAGGTTGTAGTCCAGCGCCACAGGTTCATCGGCATTGATGTGCCACTTGGCGGCACCTGTCACTTGACTGGCTAGGCTGCCGCTGGCCAGGGCGTGATCGAGCGAGCCCCACTGTCCCTGGAACTGGTAGGAGTAAGATTCGGGGCCAAATAGGCTGGTGTAACCGGCATTGGTCAGCGTGGTGATGGGGTCTTCAAGGCGGTAGGCATTGAGATCTCCCATGATCAGGTAGTCTGGATCGGCGGTGCCGGTGGGGTTCGTTGCCAGCCAAGCCGCCAGTTCTTGAGAGGCAAGAGTCCGGGTGCCATTCGAGAGGCCCTGCCCATCTTGGAAATTGGCGTCTTCAGGTCTACCGGTGCTCGAACCTTTGGACTTGAAGTGGTTGATGATGGCGGTAAAGGTTTCAGTGGTCGGTGTGCCGCTATCCAGCCGTTCGAAGGTGACAGCTAGAGCCGGACGCTGAACTCGATTGGCATCATCCTGGGCGAAGGCTCCCGTAGTGAGGGCTGCTGGGTCAGTGCCGGGGGCGATGCGAACTGCGTTGGTCTTGTAAATGAAGCCGACGGTGATTTGATCGCCGCCAAACTTGCCGTCAGTTAGGGCATCGGCGGGGGGAATGACGAAGTCGTAAGTGCTGGGGCCTGCGATCGCATTTAGCGCGTCCACTAATTGCTGCACAGCACTGGTCGGCCCAAAGCCGTCATTCTCCATTTCGTTGTAGCCAATGACATCGGCATTCAATCCTAGAATTGCCTCAATCGTTTTGGCCTGCTGCCGCTGGAATTCGGTCGGGTTATCGGCTCCGCGGGGGGTGGGGAAGCCGCCGCCCAAGCCATCGCCATTGAAGTAGTTGAGCAGGTTAAAGCTAGCTGCTTTGAGCGTGCCGCCCACGTCAGGAGCGGTGTCTTGGCGGGGGTTAGAGGCTGTGAAGTCAACCGGATTTCTGGTCTGCACCCGGTAGCCTTCAAACCGCTGATCGAGCACCCCAGTGATGCTGGCAACCGTATCGCCGCCGCGCAGGGTATTGGTGGCGCTCAGGGGCTGTCCATTGCGGGCGTGAATGACGGTGTCAGGATTTTGGGTGTTGCTGCCGTCATCCAAAATGATGTAGTTGTCGAGCAGGTTTGCCAGGTAGTCTTGGTAGCCCTCCACGCTAGGCGCATTCACCTGAGTGTATTGGTAGAGGCGATCGCCTGCAGACAGCCCCACCTGCCCAAAGCGGCCCAGTGTGAAGTTATTGGTGACCGCTAAGTCCCCATTCTCAGCGCCAATGTTGACCAGCATGCCCTCGTAGCGCTCTAGCACAGAGGCATCGGCAACCGGAAGCGTGACGTAGGTAACGCTGGGTAGCTCACTGGCTCCCAGGTTAGCAACAGTGTTCGTGACCACGTTGTTAGCCAGAGAGAGCTGAGTCAGGCTGCTGTTAACGGTGACGCCGGTAATGCCCGTAGCCGAGGTAGTGAACTCACCCACGGTTCCTGTGACCCGCACCTTGTCGCCCACATTGCCCGAAAACAGGCCAGTGGGGTCAAAGACAAAGATGCCTTCTGAGGTGGCGTCGTCGCCATCCCAATCGGCATCTTCCTCCTGCACATAGAAGCCATTAAAGCCAGAGCTGCCCAGGAAGGCACCGACGACTACGCCTTCGATGGTCTTGGTCTGGTTGAGGAAGCCAGTCGTCAAGCCGCTTCCCTGAATCTCGTTAATCTTGCTGATATTGACTGCAATGTCATTATCTAAAATGCTGACATTGAGGTTGGGCACCGCAAGCCCGCTGTAGTTCGCATCGGTACTGGTGACGGTGTGGGTGATGACGCCGGGGTGGGGTGATCCTTCTACCGCCGCATCATTCACTGCCTTAACGGTAATGGTCTGGGGCGTGGTGTCGCTCAGAGTGACCGTAATCGACGAGGCAAAGCCGATGCCATCGAGACTAAGGCGGGTTTGGTTGTCGGGTGCTGCGATCGCAACCTGCACCGGAGCCGTCGGTGTCGTTCGCAGGGCTAGGGTGTAGGTATCGGTAGTCTCGCCTTCTTCATTGACAGCGGTGCTGCCGCCCGACTCTAGTAGCGTGATGCCGGGGGCAACAGCAGTGGTGAGCTGAAAATTATCAATTGCTAGCCCGTGATCAGAGCCCGGATTGTCAATGTCGGACCAGCGGAACCAAATTTCTTCACCGGGGGCCAGGGAAAAGCCGCTGAGTGTGCCCGATAGGCTAACTTGGTTGGCGTTGCCGTCTAGCGCGCCAGCGCTGCTGGTGGCGATGGGGCCAACAAAGTCTAGCGGGTCAAAATCAACCCAGGTGCCGCTCGTTAAGCCAGAAGCGCCAATCTGGTAAGCAAAGTCGAGCTGATGCTGGGCCGTGTTGCCACCGTTGCGCCACTGCTCACCCACATAGCTAATGAACAGAGAGGAGAGGGTGTCGCTCGTATCGTTGAAGAACCGCGCCCCGTAAAAAATGGTGCCGGTGGAGCCAGAGGCAACTGAGCCCAGCGCCCGCTCGCCATTGCCTGCTGCCCCAAAGCTGTAGAGTGCGCCAGCATTAGAAGAGCCTGTGCCGCTGTTGTAGGTCGGCCGGGTGGAGTACCAGCCTGCCAAGGTTTGGCTGTCGGTCCAGGCAATATTGGTGCTCGTGTTGGCTAAACTATCAAAGGTCTGGGAGTAGGGGTTGCTGAGTGCGATCGCGCCCTCAGGCACCAGAGAATTGAGCGTCGTAGGCATAGGGATTAGAACTGGGTGGGTGAAAAGCTGAAGGTTAAAAGCTGAATATGCGCAAGACAAAACCGCCTAATGAACCCACTAGAATTGACCGTAGGCCAAATACGCGCCCCACAAAAGGCTGTGTGCTGTTTGGGACCTACCCCAAAGCTCATAAGGTTTTCTAGGAAGCCTGGACTCTGCTCCCCTCTTGATCGGCATGGGTGAACTTGCCGTCGCCGAGCAATTAACCCTAAACGGGCAAATTGTGCAGTATTAGCCAAGAAGCGAGCTTAACAGGCCATATTTATACGGTTTTGTCTGTATCAGTAATTGCCCCTAGAAATTTAACACCCCTAGCAGGTTTAAGGCATGTCGGCTAGACGACAATGAAGGTGAAAATTGTGTAAAGGGATACGAGTGCGCCCCTAGTTTCCTGTTAGGGGTCGCTATTTTGCGGTCAGGCCTGGCCGCAGCGCTTAGCCTTGATAGAGGTCTAGGGCCTGCAGCACTTCGGCTAAGGAGTGCGCCTCGGCAGGTTTGAGCAGATAAAAGTTGATGCCCAGATCGTAGGCGCGGGGCAGGTCGCGGTTGCCAAAGGCGGTCAAAGCAACGGTAGGCAAATCAGTAAATTGGGGCTGTTGCCGGATCCACTTAAGCAGGTCTAGACCCGACATACCGGGCAGCCGCAGATCTAAGATGATCAGGATCGGCAGGGGATGTTGATTGCGATCGCAATAGGCCCCCTCACCCTGTAGATAACGCACTGCATCCTGCCCGGTCTCTACTACCTTCAGCTCAAATCCGGGGTCTAGCTGTCGGAAAGCGCGTTTTAAGGGGAACAAATCAGGTGCATCATCTTCCACCACTAAAACTGTTTTCTGCTGGGTCATCTTTCTTTCTACACACCAAACTCAACTAATGCCCAATTGCGGAGGACGGTTGAAAATTAGCCAAAACAAACCAACCGCTTTTACCATTTCTAGCAGCCCATCGGTGTCGGGCGGCTTAACCAGGTAGGAATTAGCCCCTAGGGCGTAGGCACGGTCAATATCTATCTGATATTCCGAGGACGTCAGAACCACAACTGGCAAGTGCTTTAGGGTGGATTCATCTCTCAACCAGGTTAAAACTTCAAAGCCGGAGTAACGTGGCAGCTTGAGATCGAGCAGCACCAAGATAGGCACCGGGTAGCGATCGCGGTCTTGATAAACGCCCTGCCCCTGAAGATAGTGAATCGCCTGCTCCCCATCGGTGACCACTTCCAGAGGGCTGACTACATTAGCCTTGCGAAACGCCCTTTGGATTCTAAAGACATCGCCCGGATCATCTTCCACCAGCAAAATGGTGTGATGCAAACTGCTCATTCCGCTCCCCGTAGCTCAATCCAAAAACGACTGCCCTGGCCTGGAGCAGTCTCTACACCAACTCGTCCACCTAAGCGCTCTGCGCCCTTTCGCACAATTGCCAGCCCAATGCCTGTGCCTGGATAAGCGTCTCTGCTGTGCAGCCGTTCAAAAACGCCAAATATCTGCTCTCGATACTCTGGCTCAATACCAATACCGTTGTCTTCGACCCAAAGACGCACTCGTGCTGAAGAAGGTGAATCGGAGGTAACTCCAGCGGCTGAGTCTGTTAGCCCCTCGGCCCAGATTCGCACTTGGGGCTGACTGCCTGCAGGCACAAACTTGACTGCATTGGACAGCAGATTGACCACCATCTGCACTAAAACGGGCCGCTGCCCAATCACGCTGGGCAGGGAATTGGCGACGACGACTTGGGCCTGCTGCTCCTGCAAATCTGCTGCAAGCTGGTCTTGGGCCTCCGCGACGACATGGGCCAAGGAAACTGTTGTCAGGCGCACCTGTTCGCGGCTGAGGCGGCTGTACGCTAGCAGGTCATCGACCAGCTGGTTCATTCGGTGGGTGCCTTCAAAAATGCTCTGAATGTACTCCTGGGCAGTTTCGTCTAGCTGGTCGCCGTAGTCTTCTAGCAGCGCCTGAGCAAATCCTTGAATGCCCCGCAGCGGAGCCCGCAGGTCATGGGCCACCGTGTAGGAAAAAGCTTCTAGATCTCGGTTAGACTCCTGTAGCTGGGCGGTGCGCTTTTCGACCCGCTGCTCTAGGGTGACATTGAGCTGCTGTAAGTTGGCTTCTGCTGCTTTGCGAGCAGTGATATCGGAGCGTACTGCAATGTATTGATACGGCCTGCCCTGGGGATCTAGAAAGGGCACAATGGTTGTGGCAACCCAGTAAAAGGTGCCGTCTTTAGCACGGTTTCTAATCTCTCCCTGCCACACCTGCCCGGCTGAGATCGTGGCCCACATCTGGTGGAAAAAAGCTCTGGAATGGTAGCCGGAATTAATGATGCGATGGTTCTGCCCGATTAGCTCTTCTGCGGAGTACTGCGACAGCTCGCAGAATTTGTCATTGACGTAGATAATGATGCCTTGGGCGTCGGTCATGGCAACAATGGAAGACTGATCGAGGGCAAACTTGAAGTCAGCCAGATCCTTGAGCGATTCCTGCAGATTTGTTTCTGCCTGGTTGCGCTCAGTGATATCAATTGCTGTGCTGATGACCAAACTTCTGCCGTCGGAAAGCTGGCCCAAGGGGGCGGAGTAAAAGTCCCAAACCCGAGTTTCACCTGAGCGGGTTTTGATCGTGTATGCGCCTTCTGAAACTCTGTGGTCAAGATGATGCAGATGCTCAATGTCTGACTGCACAACTTCCTGCCGGTTGCCGTAGGCTTTTTCTGTCCAGTCTGCGATGGTGGGAATTTCCTCATGAGAATATCCAGATAGGTCTGTCCAAGAGCGGTTGACTTCTACGACTTCGCCATCTTCAGCGTGCAGAATAATCGGCAGAGGTGCATGGAGAACGGCTGCGCGAAATCGCTTCTCGCCTTCACGCAGGTCGGCTTCTGCCTGCTTGCGTTCTCGAATATCGCGAATGACGGTGGCAATGCTCAACGGGTGGCCGGTTTTGCGATCGCGCATAACAAAAGCCGTCTGATACACCGGAATCAGCTCTCCTGATTGGAAGTGCCGCAGCAGGGTTTCTCCCTGCCAAACGCCCTGCTCCAGCAGCGTGGCCATCATCTGATTTTCCATAAAGGCGCTGCGCTCTGGCAGGTGAAAGTCCTTGCCATTGAGATGGCGGATCGGCTCGGTGGGATTTAGCCCGACCAGTGCCCGACCGGCCGGGTTGAGGTAGCGCAGCTGTCCGTCGAGATCTGCCGTGGCCACAAAGTCAGGGCTATTTTCAACAATGGTGGCGAGCTGCTGTTGAACCTGCTCAATCTGCTTGCGCTCAGTGATATCGCGATTGACTTCTAAAAATCCGGTGGGGCGGCCCGCTTCATCACGAATCAATACCTGACGGCTCTCAACGATGATTTGGTGACCGTCTTTGCAGGTGTGCTTGAGTTCTCCCTGCCAGCGCTCCTGCTCTAGGACCAAAGCATTGAGGCTGCTGATAGAATCTGGCATCTGGGTTTGCAGCAGAGTTTGAGGGCTGTGCCCCAGCACCTCCTGCTGTGACCAGCCGTACATGGCCTCTGCCCCCCGGTTCCAGTAGGTAATGGTGCCTTGCTGGCTGCGCACGAAAATTGCTTCGTAGGCCAAGTTCAGTAAGTCAGCCTGTCTTTGTAGGGTAGCGGCCTGCTCCGCTAGCTGCTGCTCAGTTTGTTTTTGAGCCGTAACATCCCGCGCGACTGCATAGATTAAACTACTCTCGGCATTTAAGACCGATGACCAAGAGAGCCACCTGTATGAACCGTCTTTGCAGCGGTAACGATTTTCAAAACGGAAAGACGCGCCTCCCTCAGATACGCCTCCTGCTTCTACAGCGGTTTCTCTTTGATCGTCGGGGTGAACTAGGGTGAGATAGGGTTGGGCCAGGAGTTCTGCCTGGCTGTAGCCTAGAGTATTTTCCCAAGCAGGGTTGATCTGCTTGAAATAGCCATCAGTACCGGCAATACAGAGCATGTCAAGCGACAGGGTGAAGAAGCGATCGCGTTCTTCCTGGGTCTGCTTACGTGCGGTATCGTCAAAGAGAACGGCCACAAAGCGGGTGGCTTGCCCAGTGGAGCTGTAGAGAAATCGCCCAAACATCCGCAGCCAGGCTATCTGCCCATTGTCTGCTCGAATAATGCGGTGCTCTGGGCAGCAGAGCTGATGATTCTGTCTGGCCGCTTCAATCCCTTGCGAAACCCAATCTAGATCATCAGCGTGAATGCGACTCTGCCACATCTCCCACGTAGCTTCGCCGCTGGGTGCAGACTCATACCCCATTAGCCGAAAGGCGTGGGCTGACCACAGGGTTGTGCCGCTCTGCAGATCCACATCCCAAGTTGCCATGCCAGCCCCATCAATGGCCAGGTTCAATCGCTCGTTGGCGGCCTGTAGCTGGGCTGTGCGCTCCTCAATCCGGTCTTCTAGCGCTTCATTGGCTTGAGCCAAGGCTCTGAGGGCTGCCTGCCGCTGCAGATCAATGCGGTGGAGCTGTTGGGCATTCCAGGCGACAATACCGGCAAAGATCAAGGTGTGTAGGACAGCCAGCAAAGACGTGCCAAAGTCAGGATCAAACAGGCCCATGCGAGCTGCGACAATGCGAAACCCGCCAAGGATTAGGGGCACTGCGATCGCAGCGGGCAGCAAGCGGCGGGCCACTGCTCCTCCAACGCTGTCTGCTGTCATAATGCCAACGAACCCCTGCTGTGGTTGGGTCAAAACCAGGCCTGCTGCCAGCACCATAAACGAGATCGCCCCGTGTAAAGGCATCTGTGGGTAGGCAGTAAACCGAATGATTGGCTCTACCTGATAGAGGTAGGCCACAAGCACCTGGGCCGAGATCAGGCTACTGGCCAGCGCCAGGATTTCTACCCAGCGCTCCTGATGATCACGCCACTGGTAGCGAGTGCTGCTGATGCCCAAGGCGCTGCCCAGTAAGACAAAGCAGATGCCGGTCAGCGGCGACATATGGCCTATTGGGGCCGAGGGAAAAAACTCTATGTAATGGGTAAAAAATAAGGGATTGATCGTCAGAGGCCAGTTAGAGACGTAGTTAATCAGGGTAGTTAGGCCAACGGCGATCACCCCTAGGCTGCCGAACTGACTCAGCCGATGCTGTTTGGGCGTGGTAGGTTCGCTCAGCAGCAGCAGTGTGGTGCCTGCCAACATCAGCCCTAGCGCCGTGGTGGGGCGCAAGGTCACCGAACCCGGTAGGGCTGTTTTAAGCAGGTCGATGTCTAAAAGCCAGCCGAGCAAAACTAAGCAGCCAACAGTGATGACAAAGACTGCTGCAGCTTTAGCTGCTCTATGAAACGAGAGGGCTGGCCAGAGGCGGTATGGATAATTCACGGTGTCTCCTGACCTTCTGCGCTAGCTAAGCAGGGGAACTGATCACCTCTGAGATTGCATTGATTAAATCAGCCGGATCGATAGGCTTGGTGATATGCCGCTGAAAGCCTGCCGCCAGCACCCGCTGCTGATCCACCTCTCCAGCGTAGGCCGTCAATGCGATCGCTGGCATCTGTCCTCCTGCTGCTGCTGGCAGCTGCCGGATTTGGCGAATCAGCATGTACCCATCGACCTCCGGCATACCAATGTCGCTGACCAAAATGTCGGGGTGAGACTGGGCCAACGCCACTAGGGCCTCTTGGGCTGATGTGGTTACGGTGGTGAGGGCCCCGCTCTGCTCCAAAATGTGCGCCGTTAAATTTCGGGTGTCTTCGTCATCATCTACGATCAGCACCCGCGTTCCGGCTAGAGAGGCCTGGGCTACTGAGAGAGACACCTGCGCCGGACTGGGGCGGCTGTCTCCCTGCAGCGGTAGCTTTACGGTAAAGGTTGTGCCCTTGCCCAGGCCCGGACTCTGTGCCGCCACTGTGCCGCCATGCAGCTCGACAATGTGACGTGCGATCGCAAGCCCCAACCCCAGCCCGCCAGAGTTTCGCGTTGTGGTTGCATCGGCCTGGCGAAAGTGGTCGAAAATGTGCGGTAAAAAATGCGGCTCAATGCCTTGACCGGTGTCGCTCACCTCAATTTGAGCATAGGCGTCGGTGTAGGCCAAACGCACCTCCACCCGGCCCCCAACCGGCGTGAACTTAATTGCGTTGGACAGCAAGTTCCAGATGACCTGCTGTAGCCGATGGGCATCTCCCAGCAGCAGCCCGGTGTGGGGTATCAGGTCTGTTTGCAGATCAATGGAGCGGGCTTCTGCTGCCAGCCTGACTGTTTCTAGGGCCGAGGCAATGATGACTACCAGATTAACAGGAATGCTTTGCAGCACCAGCTTGCCCTGCAAAATGCGCGACACATCCAGCAGATCCTCGATTAGTTGAGAGAGCGATCGAGCATTGCGATCAATCGTTTCTAAGGCATTTTGTCGCTTCACTTCGCTCAGGTTGCTAGTCAGCAGCATCCGGGTCCAGCCAACAATGGGGTTGAGCGGCGTCCTCAGTTCGTGGGAGAGCACCGCCAAAAACTCATCCTTGATGCGGTTAGCCGCTTCTGCCTGCTGGCGGGCGGCCTGCTCTCGCTGCAGCAGGTCGTTGCGCTCGGTCTCTGCCTGTTTCTCCTGGGTTACATCCTGGTAGTAAACCGACAGCCCCTCCGGTGACGGGTAAGCCCGAATCCGAAACCAGGCATCAAAGCCCGGATAAAACGCCTCCATATCAACCTGCACCTGCTCTGCCACCGCTCGGTGATACGCGTCGTAAAAAGCGGTGCCCACCGATTCTGGAAACACCTCCCAAACTACCTGGCCCAGCAGCTCTTCTTGAGTTTTGCAGACCATCTCGGCGGCCCGCTGGTTGATGTAGGTGTAGCGCCAGTCGCGGTCAAAGGCGGCAAAACCGTCTGTAATGCTCTCTAAAATTCGAACAATTCGTTGACTGGAGCGCTGCAGCTCCTGCTCGGCCTGCTTGGCCTGAGTGACATCTCGAAAGTAGATCGACAGCCCTGTGGAAGAGGGATATAGGCGAATGGCAAACCACTTTTCAAATTCTGAATAAAACTCCTCATATTCGATCGGCACCTGCTCGGCCATTGCCCGACAGCTGAGGCTATAGGCTTGAGTGCCAACCAGGCTAGGAAAAGTCTGCCAAACATTTTTGCCTAGCAGAGAGGAACGAGCTCTACTGAGTAGAACCTCGGCATGGCCGTTGACAACGGTATAGCGCCACTGGTTATCAACACAGATGAGCGCATCGGGAATGACCTCAAACAGAATGGATGCCTGCTGCTGGAGCGCCTGCAGCGAATAGTTGACTAAGCGAAGGTGGGTCTGCTCTTCTGCCAACTGCTGGTGAAGGGCTTGCTCCTGCTGGTGCGCTTGCTCTGCGAAGAGTTCTAGAACCTGTACTCGCTGACGTAGCAGAGCAATCTCACTGAGAAGCTGTTCCTTCGTTTTGTCGGCATTTTCCCGCATTAGGTTAGCAGCTGTAGCAAATGCTTTTAATTTTCCTCAACAAAGCATAGGTCATTGCTTTCTTCTAAATCTTTCTACTTTAGAAAGATGTTTAGTTTCGCGGTTCCGCTTTTTAACTGTACCCTGGGCTTCACTGCCGCTTCGGGCGAGATCCAGCCCTAGGCAGCGGCGTGGTGGGCAGATGCGAGCAGCTCCAAAATTTCAGAATCTTTCTAGCCGTTGTCACCAATCAGAATAAAGGGCAGATTGGGGTGCTCGGGGTAGATACCCTCATCTCGGAGCACCCGCCCCATAAAGCGAAGCTGGTCTGCACTGCTATAAACCGGCCTAGTTTTATGACGCTGTTTGCGACACTAAAGCAGGGGTTTGTAGTTTTTCGGCCAGCTGCTTTAGCCGCTCAATCCGGGCTTCGGTCGAGGGATGGGTGCGAAATAGGCTTTGCAGCCCTTCCTTAGACAGCGGGTTGATAATTAGCAGCGGCGATAAGGCGGGGTTGCCGTTCATTGGAATTTGGTGGCCCACCCGCTCTAACTTCTCCAGCGCCGTTGCCAGCGCTAGGGG
This sequence comes from Pseudanabaena sp. FACHB-2040, assembly GCF_014696715.1. NCBI lineage: Bacteria > Bacillati > Cyanobacteriota > Cyanophyceae > Pseudanabaenales > Pseudanabaenaceae > Pseudanabaena > Pseudanabaena sp. FACHB-2040. The sequence goes on along the minus strand of NZ_JACJQO010000008.1, from coordinate 118,131 downwards.
ATGCTCTGTAATCTCGGCAGCTCCCGCATCAGCTGCAAACTCACGGGTGCGAGAAATAGCCAGCTGAATCAGCGTGGCCGACAGCGGAGCCAAAATCACCAAAAACAGAATTGCCAGCGGGTTGCCGCCTCGACGGTCATTGCGAGAAACAGGAAAATACAGAGCGCCAAAGGTAAGAATACGGCCCAAAAAAGTCAAGGCTCCGGCAATCGTTCCAGCCACGGCCTGAGTCAAGGTATCTCGGTTGCGCACGTGCACTAGTTCGTGGGCCAAAACGCCCTCTAGCTCCTCAGGCGAGAGCAGATCGAGAATGCCCTGCGTCACGGCAACGGCAGCGTGGTTGGGGTCGCGCCCGGTGGCAAAGGCGTTGGGCGACTCATTGCGAACAATGTAAATGTTGGGCGTAGGAATACCTGCGCGATCGCTCAGCCGCGCTACCCGCTCATAGAGGTCAGGCGCTTCCTCCTGGGGCAAAGGCTGGGCCTGAAACGCCGCCAGCGCTGCTTTGTCGGAGTAAAACCAGGAGCTAAAGCTAGTAAATGCCGCAATGGCCAGCCCTGCATAGAGTCCTCGCTCATCGCCCACTAGATAGTATCCGGCCAACACCAAAAGACCACTCAACAGGCCCAGCAGCGCCGCCGTTTTCAGACTATTGCCAATCATGACTCAAGCTATCCAATCGTAGATACTCCCGCTAACATCGCAGATTCTGGGCTTATGCCATATCTATCGGGTGAACGAAATGGCGATCGCAGCAGGGCTGAAGTTAAGATTTGTTTAAAGCCTTTTACACATCTAGAAGGGCTCTAGCAGTCGGTTCATCGAGAATCAGTTCATTCATCAGTCCACCGATTAACGCCGATCTCAAACCGTTTACCTTGCCTAATCCTGAGACAACGCACAGCGCATGTCTGCTGTTTTGAAACAGAGACAGATCCGGGCCGGTAGCCCGAGTATTGAGTGGAATGTCTTGATAGCTGCCATTTTTGCGGAAAAAGACGGTCGCAATGTCGCCAACCACACCCTCTCACCGCAGTTCCTCAAAATCTTGTGCCGACAAATAGCCCTCGCTGTAGACGTAGTTGGGCACACGACCGTGGTCAGAGTCAACACCCAAAGGACACCTCCATGACTCAGTACATCCTCGCCTTTGACCAGGGAACCACCAGCTCCCGCGCTATTGTCTTCGACCATCAAGGCAACATTCTTTCCCTGGCCCAGAAGGAGTTTCAGCAGATCTTTCCCCAGTCTGGCTGGGTCGAGCACGACGCCGACGAGATCTGGTCTTCCCAAATTGGCGTTGCCAATGAAGCCCTAGCCAGAATCGGCATTGCCGCCAGCGATATTGCCGCTATCGGCATCACTAACCAACGCGAGACAACTCTAGTGTGGGACCGCAAAACTGGTCGCCCCATTCACAATGCGATCGTCTGGCAAGATCGCCGCACCGCCGAGTTTGCCGACCAGCTCAAAGCCGCTGGCCACGAAGCCCTGTTCCAAAGCAAAACCGGCCTGGTGATTGACGCCTACTTCAGTGGCACCAAGCTGAGGTGGCTGCTAGACAACGTCCCCGGTGCTCGCGACAGGGCTGAACGCGGCGAACTGGCCTTCGGCACTATCGACACCTGGCTAGTCTGGAAGCTGACCCAAGGAGCGCTGCACATTACCGACGCCACCAACGCCTGCCGCACCCTGTTCTACAACATCCATACTGGCGACTGGGATGACGAACTACTCACCCTGCTCGACATTCCCCGCAGCCTGCTGCCCGAAGTTCGCAGCTGCTCTGAAGTCTATGGCTACACGGCAGAGGGCTTGCTCGGTGCCCAAATTCCCATTGCTGGAATCGCCGGAGACCAGCAGGCAGCCACCTTTGGCCAAGCTTCTCTCCAGCCCGGTATGGCCAAAAACACCTACGGTACCGGCTGCTTTATGTTGCTCAACATCGGAGAAAAACCCATCACCTCCTATCACAAGCTGCTCACCACCGTCGCCTGGCGGGTCAATGGCCGCACCGACTATGCCTTAGAAGGCAGCGTCTTTATTGCTGGGGCCGTGGTGCAGTGGCTGCGCGATGGGCTCGGCATCATCAAGCGCAGCGAAGACGTAGAAGCCCTAGCCTGCAGCGTGCCCGACAACGGCGGCGTGTACTTTGTCCCTGCCTTTGTTGGTCTAGGTGCGCCCTACTGGGACAGCTATGCTCGCGGCACCATCACCGGCCTCTCTCGCGGCTCGACCGCAGCCCATATCGCCCGCGCCGCTCTAGAAAGCATCGCCTACCAAACCGCAGACGTGATTGACGCCATGCGCCAAGACTCAGAACTCTACCTCACTGAGCTGCGAGTCGATGGCGGAGCTTCCCGCAACGATCTGCTGATGCAGTTCCAGGCCGATGTGCTCGGTGTGCCCGTGGTGCGGCCCAAAGTCACCGAAACAACGGCTCTGGGCGCAGCTTACCTGGCCGGTCTAGCCGTTGGCTACTGGGAAAGCGAGCAAGAAATCGTTCAGCTCTGGCAAATGGAAAAGCGCTTTGAGCCAGCCATCAGCGCTGAACAGCGAGCCACCTTGCGTGAATCTTGGCGGCAAGCCGTCGCCCAAGCCCGCCACAGGTAGATCCAGTTGTTCCTAGTTACCCCTCTAAGGGTCTTAGTTTGGTGTTGAGTCTTGCGAAAACCCAATCCCTCCCTCTGCGAAACCTAACCTCTCCTTGATGTTATGTTTCGCTTTACTTAGCACCAACTTACAAGTTTTCTTTACAGCCGCTCTCACACAGATACAACACACGCACCAATTCTGTTAGCCCCCTAAAGCCCCCGCTTCCTTCACCCAGGAATCTCCATGAACGCTCCTCTAACACGCGAAACAATTTTGACCAGATTGCGCCACTCCGATGAATGGGATTTCATCATCATCGGTGGCGGCGCGACAGGCCTGGGTACAGCAGTAGATGCGGCCAGTCGGGGCTACAAGACCCTGCTGCTAGAGAAATATGACTTTGCTAAAGGCACCTCTAGCCGATCTACCAAGCTGGTGCATGGTGGGGTGCGATATTTGGCTCAGGGCAACCTGACGCTGGTGCGAGAAGCGCTCTATGAGCGGGGTTTGCTGCGTCGCAATGCGCCTCACTTGGTGCAAGATTTGGCCTTTGTGGTGCCCGGTTATGCCTGGTGGGTGCAGCTCTACTATGGGGCTGGGCTCAAGCTCTATGATCTGCTCTCGGGGCAGCTGAGCCTGGGGCATAGCCGCTTTTTGAGTGAGCAAGCGACTTTGGAGCGGGTGCCAACGCTGCAGCAAAAAGGGCTGCGAGGCGGCATTCTCTACCACGACGGCCAATTTGATGATGCCCGGTTGGCCATCACGCTAATGAGGACGTTGACCGATCAAGGTGGCGTGGCGCTCAACTATGCTCCGGTTGTGGGCCTAATTAAGTCTGGGGAAAGGGTCACTGGCGTTTGCGCTCAAGATACCGAAACGGGAGAAACCCTTGACCTCAGGGGCCAGGTGATTGTCAATGCCACAGGGGTTTTCGTCGATGCAGTGCGGCGTATGGATAATCCCGCTGCCCAGCCGATGCTGTCTCCCAGTCAGGGGGTGCATGTGGTGGTAGACCAGCGATTTTTGCCCGGTCACAGCGCCATGATGATTCCTAAAACAGAAGATGGGCGGGTGCTATTTGCCGTGCCCTGGCATGGGAAGACTCTGCTGGGCACTACCGACACGCCGGTAGATCACCCTGAGTATGAGCCGCGTCCACTGGAGGCGGAGATTGATTTCATTCTGCGAACGGCGGCCCAATATCTCAGCCCTGCCCCTACCCGTGCAGACGTGCTGAGCGTGTTTGTTGGGCAGCGTCCCTTGGTTAAAGTGGATGATACCGAGTCAACTGCTGCTCTATCTCGCGAACACACCATTCGCGTTTCGAGTTCTGGCCTGCTGACGATTACGGGGGGTAAGTGGACCACCTACCGCAAAATGGGCGAAGACCTGGTTGATCAGGCGATACCACTGGCGGATCTGCCGCCTCGACTCTCCGTGACCGAACCGCTCAAGCTGCACGGCTGGACCCAAACTCCAACGTCTGACCCGTTAGGCGTCTACGGCAGTGATGCGGCTAGCCTGCAGCAGCTACCGGGGGCTGAGGTGCGGCTTCACCCTCGCCTCCCTTATCTAGAAGCTGAGGTGCGCTGGGCGGTACGCTACGAAATGGCCCGCACGGTGGAAGATGTGCTGGCCCGCCGCACCCGCGCCCTGCTGCTTGATGCGGCGGCCAGTCAAGAGGCAGCCCCTCGGGTAGCCGCGATTATGGCGGAGGAACTGAAATTGGGTCAGGACTGGCAACAGGGGCAAGTTGACGACTACTGCTTACTGGCTGCCGGGTATTTGCTGGAGCAGCCAGTGAATGCTGCAGCTGCGAGTTCGGCCCCTTCGACAGCTCAGGGAACTGGCAAGCTGCAGAGCCGGGAACTGGTTCGGTAGAGACTTCCTAGTCTAATCAGCCTTTAAAGACCCGGTTTTTTCAAAAAACCGGGTTTCTGTGCTTTCTTAATCCTTATGCCCCAACCCGCTCCACAGCGCAGCTTCCCCATAGAGAGCTGCATTACTAGCAGAAGGACTGGCAATTTCTAGGCCAAAAAGAACTGAGGTGGAACCGACGAAAACGGCTGCTGCCGCAATGCCTAGCATCGTTGCCCAAGTGTCTACTAAGCGGATCGGGGATGAAGGCTGGGGGTTGTAGGATTTCATGGCGCTAACTTTAGAGGCTATGGCTCACTAATCCTATCAATTCTGTAGCTTTTAATACAGAAATTTTTACAGATGTTTGAAAATTGAAGTTAGTCTTGCAGTTAGTGCATTGAATGACGCAGAAATCGAATAATCATTTTTTTCAGCCGCTCCACAACTCTCTTCTCTAAACCGAGCGCAGAGATCTGCACTCAGCTAAAGATTTGGTGCTCATTAAAAGAATCGGTTTTTAAGTTGCAAGAATTGCATTGACTGAATGCACAAATTTTATTAACTGCAGAATTTTGTGATGACTTACACAAAGTGCCCCTGCTGTGATGAGTAGTCTTTCTTAGTAGAACGGACTACTTTTAGGATTTTGCGTCTTTATGGTTTTTATGGAAAATACCCCTCAGCCGGGTTGCTTGAAGGGGTTTTTCCCTGCTGTTTATCCGAGCTTTAAACTGGCTGGCTCGGCTTTAGTAAAAGTTTTTTAGTTTGTAGCTGCACGCTGCAGGCGGTTGTCTTTGTTGAGGTCGCTATTGCTGTAAACCTCACAAATGCCGACTCGTGTACCTAAGTTTAGGAGTTAATTTGCGATGGCTAACTTATTGTCATTTACAGGCAGACATAAAATCCTGCACCTGACTTGGTTTGCTTTCTTTATTTCTTTTGTGGTTTGGTTTAACTTTGCCCCGCTAGCCACAGCAGTAAAAGCTGATCTGGGTCTGACCGATCCACAGATGCGAACTATCGCGATTTGTAATGTTGCCCTGACCGTTCCGGCCCGAATTATCGTGGGCATGGTTTTGGATCGATTTGGTCCTCGAATTACCTATTCCTGTCTGCTGATCTACGCAGCATTTCCCTGTATCGCTTCTGCACTGGCGCAAAACTTTGAGCAGATGGTCTATGCTCGTCTAGCGTTGAGCATTGTGGGCTGCGGATTCGTCATCGGCATTCGGATGGTGGCAGAGTGGTTTGATGAGCGAGAAATTGGTCTAGCTGAAGGGATTTACGGGGGCTGGGGCAACTTTGGCTCAGCCGGGGCAGCCTTCACACTACCGTCGATTGCAACAGGTCTAGGGTTTCTGGCGGCTGGGCAGGCTAACTGGCGACTTGCGATCGCACTCACCGGTATTGTATCTGCTGTCTACGGCGTAATTTATTACCTAAATGTCACCGACACGCCCCCTGGCAAGGTGTACCAGCGGCCCCCCAGCAGTGCGGGTATGGAAGTGACCAGTAAACGCGATTTCTGGTTTTTGCTGCTGATGAATATTCCCTTGGTTGGGGCTTTGGGCGTAATTTCCTGGCGTTTAACCAAAGTCGGGTTCATCGGCGCGGGTACCCTGCCGGTCATCAGTCTTTTGCTGGTGGCTCTATTTCTGTTTCAGTCATACAACATCTGGCAGGCTAACAAACCCCTAATGACTGGGCGAAAGCAATATGCTGCCGCCGAGCGCTACAAGTTTTCCCAGGTTGCCAATTTAGAGCTGGCCTATATTGCTTGCTTCGGTTCAGAGCTGGCTGTCGTCTCCATGTTGCCCACCTATTTTGAGCGTGGGTTTGGGCTAGCTGCTGCTGCCGCTGGGGCTGTTGCTGGCATGTACGCCTTTATGAATATCGTGGCCCGCCCAGGGGGGGGCTGGATTTCTGACAAAATTGGCAGCCGTAAATGGACCCTAGCAGCCACTATCGGCGGCACAGGCGTGTCCTACCTGCTGTTCAGCATGTTTGGTCAGGGCATTCCCATCATTTTTGTAGTGCTGATGACCATGCTGGCCTCCTTTTTTGTAATGGCGGCAGAGGGCGCAACCTATGCCATCGTGCCGCTTATAAAACCCCGTATCACTGGGCAAATTGCCGGTAATGTTGGGGCTTATGGCAACGTGGGTGCAGTCGTTTACCTGACCGTTTACAGCCTGTTGCCCCAGGGCATTAATGGTGACCGGATGTTCTTTCAGATGCTGGGCTGCTGCGCTTTAATCGTGGCGTTCTTAAATGCGTTCACAATGAAGGAAGTCGCAGGATTTCATCATGCTGAAGACCCTGCTGCTGTTGCTGTAAAGCAGACGGAAAGGCTGATTGATAGATAAAAATTCAGTTGGGTCAGTTGGGCCGCTAGCTTTTGGGCGACATGTCTGGGCCTCAGATTGCACTAGGGTGTGGAGTTGCGATTCCGAGGCCCAACCCGCTACGACTGAGCCTTTTGGCGCTAGCATCCACTAAACGACCTGGACATCGGCCTAGCGGAGATAGACATACGCAGCGCAGATGCTTACGATCTGCAGTAGCGACTCTAAAATTCACGCCCAATGCCCCCAACACTGAATGAACCCCTTTCCCTCGAAATTTCTGAACAAATCAAAAGCAAAGCAGGCGCTCCCTTTGACAACACCCATCGAGCTGTGCTGACGCTGACTGGAGCGACCTACGTCCAAGGGTTTGTGGTTTTGAATAACGGGCAGTATGAGCCTATCGAGCACGCCTGGATTGAACTGGGTGAAGACATTATCGACCCGACGCTACCGCATATAAATAAAGCCCGGCAAGAAATCTATTACTTTCCTGCCCAAAGCCTCAGCATCAAGGCATTAAAAGCCTCTATTGAAGAGGCCCGGGAGGATTACCCAGACGATCCTCCGCTGCCGATTTACGGTGCTCCGCCCTACGAGTATTACGGTGACGTAATGCTAGGGGGAAAAGACTATGTGAATGCTTATCAAGCCGCCGAATTAAAGAGCAGAGAACTCAAGGTGGCGAAAGATGCACGCAAACAAAAGACCTGATGTTGTCAAGTATCAGGCCTGTTTGACTAAAGCTAAGAAGTCCTCTAGAACTGGAGAAACCTGCTGTTTGCGCCAAGCTGCTGCAATTTCCAAAAGGGGAGTCGGGGTTGACAAGGCGCGATAAGTAACACCAGCACTGTGGCGGGCCTCCGCACCAGAGGCAACAAGTGAGACACCCATGCCGGATGCAACGAAGCCTAGCACTACTTCCGGTGGGCTCGCTTCTTGCACAATTTGCGGGGAAAAGCCAGCTTCCTGACAAAGCCGCATAAATTGCCCATACAAATCGGGCTTGACTGACTCAGGACAGACAATAAACGGTTCGTTGGCAAGCGATCGCAAATCAATCTGTGCTTGATGGGTCAGGGGGTGGTTGGACGGTAGGGCAACGACCAACGGTTCACTGAGAAGCGTCACGGTCAGCAAAGCCGGATGGGAAATTGGAGCATGAACAAAGCCAATGTCGATTGTGCCGTTTAGAAGCGCTTGAATTTGCGCCTCGGTTGACATTTCTGTGAGCGTGACAACAACATCCGGCAACTGTTGACGATAGGACTGAATGATTTCTGGCAATACTCGATTAAAAGCGCAGATGGAAAACCCAACTGTCAATTTCTTGGGCTGAACTGCCTGTTGAGCAACTTTGGCGGCTCGCTCTGCTTGGGCTAGGGTCAGCCTCGCTTCGTCTAAAAACGCTTGCCCTGCCGGGGTAAGCGTAACACCCCGCCTGCTGCGATAAAACAGCTCGACACTCAGTTCATCCTCTAGCTGACGGATTTGACGGCTCAGGGGGGGCTGCTCCATAAACAGGCGCTCGGCTGCCCGCCGAAAGTTCAGCTCTTCCGCCACAGTGACAAAATATTTGAGCTGCCGCAGTTCCATCGCCGTTCTCCCAAAGCTCTGGGGTGATACCGATAGGGTATCACCTTAACTCAAAATAGGTGTTGGACGGATCTCTTGAAGCGACTGCATGATGAACCTAAGGCGTTTAGGTGGCTTCATGAGAGCGATCGCACTACACGATGATTTCGGTATCAATCAGCTACAGCTAATTGAGCAGCCTGACCATACTCCAGGCAAAAATGAGGTGCGGGTCAAGCTACAAGCAGTTTCCCTCAACTATGTAGATCTGCTGGTGATTAAAGGCTTGCTTAATCCCAAGCTATCTCTGCCCTATATTCCTGTCTGTGATGGGGCGGGGGTGGTGAAACAGGTCGGGGAAAGCGTCACTATGTTTAAACCTGGTGACACCGTTGCAACGACCTTTATTCCAGATTGGATTGATGGCAAACCGACTGCGGCTAAAACAGACTATTCCACCCGGCAGGGATTAGGCGCTGTTGTAGGACAACTTTCAGACTACAAGGTGTTTTCAGTAAATCAACTAATTCACAGCCCAGCAAATCTCTCAGCAATTGAAGCTTCCACCCTACCCATTGCTGGACTCACGGCCTGGAACGCACTGAAACATAGCAATTTGCAGGCAGGACAAACCGTTCTTCTGCACGGTACGGGAGGCGTTTCTATCTTTGCCCTACAGTTTGCCAAAGCCCAGGGTGCAACCGTCATTATCACCTCCAGCAGTGATGATAAACTCAAGCGCGCTCAGCAGTTAGGGGCAGACTTTCTGATCAACTACAAGAGCACCCCTGATTGGGAAGCGGTTGTTCATCAAGTCACGGCAGGAAATGGTGCAGACATCGTGATTGAAACGGTAGGCGGTCAGAATTTGCAGCGATCGCTCAATACCGTGCGAATGGGTGGGTATGTGCCTGTTGTTGGCCTGCTAGACGGATTTGATGCCAACATCAATGCCTTAACGCTACTCCATCAGCAAGCCACTATCAAAGGCCTGGAAGTAGGCAGTACCCAAGATTTTTCTGAGATGAATCAGGCGATTGAATCTCACAATATTCACCCGGTCATCGACAGAGTTTTTTCTTTTGAGCAAGCTCAATCTGCATTTGAGTACTTAGAACAAGGTCTTCACTTTGGCAAAGTCGTTGTCACAGTCTAGTCCCCTTTAACTTCAACCAAAAAAAGCCATGCAATACAAACTTTTAGGCGCGACTGGATTAAGGGTTTCTGAGCTTTGCTTAGGAGCAATGACCTTTGGTGAAGATTGGGACTGGGGCGCAAATCGGGAAACCAGCCAAGCGATATTTGAAGCCTTTGCGGAGGCAGGCGGCAACTTCATCGATACAGCCAATATCTACACCAATGGCACGAGCGAAAAGATGCTGGGCGAATTAGTAGGTTCGGAGCGCGATCGCTTCGTTATCGCCACAAAGTACACCATGATGATGAACCCCGATGACCCCAACTCCAGCGGCAATCAGCGCAAGAACCTGATGCGATCGCTAGAAGCTAGCCTTAAGCGGCTGAACACCGACTACATCGATCTCTACTGGGTGCATATGTGGGATACAGTGACCCCGATTGAGGAAACTATGCGAGCACTCGATGATGTCGTTCGGTCGGGCAAAGTTATGTATATCGGCATCTCAGATGCGCCGGCTTGGATTATCAGTCGGGCTCAAACCCTAGCTGAGCTGAAGAACATGACGACTTTGGCTGCAGTTCAGCTTGAATATAATCTGGTTGAGCGCACTGTTGAAAGAGACTTGCTGCCAATGGCAGAAGACTTAAATTTAAGTATCCTAGATTGGTCGCCACTTGGAGGTGGAGTCCTCACCGGAAAATACCTAAATAACGATTCTGACCAAGATAATCGTCTCAATAAAGCAGAGTATTTCCAGCATTACAAGGTCGATCGGGCTATGCAGATTGCTCAAGTTGTTGTTGATGTTGCTCGTGAAGTTGAATGCAGTGCGGCACAGGTTGCGCTCGCCTGGATTCGCCAGCAATCGCCTCGGCATATTCCCATTATTGGGGCGAGAAGCTTGGCTCATCTCAAGGACAACTTGGGCTGCTTAGATATTACATTGAGCGACGATCAGCTGATGCGTCTTCATGCTGCTAGTGAAGTTGATCCTGGATTTGCTTTGAAATTCCTGCGTAGGCTGCAAAACTTGTTTCTTGGAGCAGCAACCGAAACGCTAGATTTAAGCCTACACCCAACCTCAAAAATGGTACTTGACCGCAAGTAATCTGGCCCAAAGGTTAGGCCCTGTAAACGTTTACAGCGGTTTTTAGATTAGTAAGCTACAGGCTAGGGTAGATGGGTGGTGAATGTAAGCGAAAACGCCTGCATGTCCTAAAAAGAGCAGAATTAGAGAGGTGGGTGCGATCGCACCCACCTCTCTCACCGCCTAAGCTCTTGATCACCCGGCTGAGCTTAATCCACGCCTAGCCTTAGCCGATAACCCGACCGGCTTCAAACCGACCGAAGTTAGCATAGTGGTCAAATCCACTGGCAAAGTAGCCTTGGCCAACCGCATTTTTCACGTCAGCGTTGGCCGCTAAATAAAGACCCTCATTAAAGAGAGCATTGGGGCCGTGTCCACTGCTTTGACCGTAACGGGCGTAGTGCTCTAGGCCCGACATCGCCTTGACTGCATTAGGATGAACCTCACGGTAGTAGCTCTCATCAAAGATTAGGCCAGCAGCCCGTCCCTCTGCGGCACCAAACTCAACATAGTGCTCAAAAGCACTTCTGAAGCTGCCCTGGTTGACGGCATTTTTCACATCAGCATTGGCTGCTAGGTAGTCAGCTGCATCAAACGACTTGCTAGCAGCGCGATTTTCCTGATGTCCGTACAGCATGAAGTGCTGGAGCCCACTCTGGACCACCCTCTGGCTCACAGCAGCAGCCACATCAGAGTTTTCCGCTAAGTAAAACGCTTCGTCGTAGAACGCGCTCGGATTGCGCCCTTCTACCCAGCCGTAGTTGATGAAGTGGTCGTAGCCAGAGGGCAAAGCTCCGCCTCGCACAGCTACTGCCACATCTGCATTTTTACTGAGATAAAAGGCTTCATCGAACAGATGAGGGACAGAAAGGCCGCCAATTTCCACCGCAGCAAAGGCCGGAGCCGATCTGCCTTTTAGCTGGTTATACGCAGTCTGCTGAGCCAGCGTAAATGCTCCAACCTTGGGAAGCTGAATGTGGGCCTGGGGCGAAAAGTTGCTGGGCCTGTTCTCCAAGACGCCAACTGTTCGCCCACCATAGGACAGATTGCCCGTGCTTTGGTCGTAGACAAACTGGTTTAGGTCGAAGTAAGCTTTGAACGCAATGCGATCGCCCTCTTGAGCGTTAAAGTCAGTAATTCTATCAACCCCACCTTGGGCATCGAGCACAAAGGTATCGGCTCCTGCTCCACCCGTGGACACATCACTGCCAGCCCCGCCTTCGAGGTAGTCATTGCCGCCCTCACCATAGAGAGCGTCGTCTCCTTCTTCTCCAAGAAGCTTGTCATCGCCATCATTAGGGCTCCACAACCCTAACTGCATCAGTCGCCCAGAGAGCTCCCCAAAGCCGCCGTAGAGCACATCGTTACCAGCACCGCCTTGAATGATGTCATCCCCTAGCCAGCCACTGAGCTTTTCGTGACCCCGACCTCCCCTAACCACGTCGTGGGCGTTTGTGCCCAAACCAGTCCCGCTGTCTTGCAAAATTGGCGTCTTATTAAAGGTGCCAATCATGCCGTTGTAATGCAGACCCTGAATGGTTTCAAAGAACGAGGGACGATTGCCTACAAACGCCTCATTAAAATAATTATCTGCTCGGATCTCTAGGACTACGTCGTCAGAATCTTTCTGCCCACTGCCTGGCTTTGCATCCCCAACTAAATGGACAAACGCGCTCAGTCCTTGCTTGGTGTCTCCTTCTCGGATGACATACTCATACTTGTACAGCTTAGATTCGCGGTTGAGTTTGTCTAGAGATGGTAGAACAACATGGTCAACGCCAATTTCAAAGTCTTCAATAACGACCTTGTCCCGGTTTTTGATGTTAACCTCTAGTTCACCAAACTCCATTGAGCTTTTTACCAGGGAGCTGCTAAAAGCTGTTGCATTTCTATTGATGCGTTTAATTTCTTTGCTGCGCTCATCGGCATCTAGGTAGGTGTTTACCCCAATAGCTGCAGCGTCTACGCCGATACCGACTAACGATCCAACCACAGGGACAGATCCCGCTAACCCTGAAGCAACAGCGAAAGCCAGATCAACACCAATTTTTGTTCCATTAGGCCCTTCATTTTGGGGCTTCATAGCATCAATAATGCCGCTAGCAAATCGAGCAAACGCCTCCAAGTTAGTGTTAAAGGCATAGGTGGTTGTGGCTTCATCTAGAACGTCAATCACAAAGGTATCGGCTCCTGCGCCCCCAAATAGACTGGTATTGCCACCATCAACGGCTACAGCGCTAAAAATAACGTCGTTACCAGCACCACCGTGGATAGAGTCTCCGGTGTCCTCGGTCCTGATGATGTCGTCGCCATCACCACCGTAGATAATATCCCTACCGGTACCAGTATTTATCGTGTCATTACCACTGCCGGCATCAATGACGTCATCACCACTTGTGGTTTTAGCGATATCATTACCTGCCCCCAAACTAGCAAAGTAGGCTATCTTGCTAGACCCAACGATCTTGTTGTTGTAGAGATCGATGTTGAAGGTTGAATCCTTGCCAGTGGCATCAATAATGTCGTTACCCTGCCCAGTGACGGCATAAATCAGTTCAATGTTTCTAAACGTATCTCCTTGAGATGTTGTGCCAATATCAACAGCTTTTATTTCCGTTTGACGATCTTTAATTTCCTCTACAATCTCCTGCTGAGAAAGAATGATTACGCTTGTAAGGCTAGACTCATAATTAAGCAGCAACGCATCCTTGCCCTGCCCCCCGTCAAGAAAGTCTAAGCCTGAACCCGGAATGATATAGTCATTACCCAGGCCGCCCTTGATGACATCATTGCCTGATCCACCATGGAGCTGATCGTCGCCATTGCCTCCGTAAACTTCATCGTTTCCTGCGCCTGCAAAGAAGCGTGAGTGAAAGTTGTGGCTGGAACCGCCAACGGGAACATAGTCTTCGCCAAACTTATCGTTATACTGGCTGCCGACGCCGTGAAAAGCCTTTAGGTTGTTGAAGTCGTCATTGTCGCCTTCTGCCGTTTCGTTTCCAAGCAGAACCCTAATAGGATTATCAGAAAATGAGCGGCGGTTGATTCTGTTTAGATTAATTTCAACCCCTTGATTCGAAGCTGAGAAGGAGGCTGAAATTACGTCCTGCTTCCGAAATACCCTAGGGCTTCCTAAGGTTTTAGATGGGGAGTCGTTAGTGTCAAAGGCTGTAAAGATGTCCCGAGACTCTTTAGATACAGGATTGTATTCAGGTGTGAAGTCAAAGCTTTTGATGAAGTTCTCAGTGCTTGAGACGGACTGGGAGGAAATGTTATCAGACATTTGGGGGCTCTCTAGAAGTAAGAGTTTGAACTCCTTGATGTCTTGTACTTCAGGCCGCTTCCAGAGGATTTCTAACCAGATTTCCTATAAAATCTCATGCCAAGCTGTGATACACATCACGTTTCTTGAAACACTCTATATGTTAGAGCCATGCTTTCTAGAGCCATTCCTTAACCAGAAATGGACAGAATTTGAAAATCGATAGGAGGCGATGGAAAAAGTTGACCAGGTTAGAAACGACCTGGTACTAAATGAGGGCAAGAGCGCTTAGGTTGAGCGAGTTTAGGTTCAAGTCGGCGATCTGGGCAATGCTGTTCTTCCGCCAACGTTCCTTCTGCCATCATATAGAGACTGCAGTCGTTATTATCGATCAGCAATACGGGAAATAACTGCAACAGGCCCACCGCCAGGAGGCCCTTGGTGTTCACCGCCCCCTGAAACATAGACCATCGGGTCTTGCACTACGGCAGCCACCACCGCCCCAACCACCCGCTCGCGACATGCGGGTATGGCTGATATCTGAGTCGTCTAACATTGTGTGTCGTCTTGCTTAGCGTGTCGAGCTTGCGAAACCCAACAAATTCTTGAAGCTGTTGGGTTTCGCTTTGCTCAACTCAGCCTATGGAAGCTGGCAGATGCAGTAAACGCTAGGCAATGCTGACGAAGTCAGCTGCGGTGAGCGCTGCGGTATTGACGCCGATGAGTGTGGCTAAGTTCTCATTGCCGTAGGCAATGAAGTTGCCGCCTAGGCTCAGATCGGCGAAGGAGAGCCCATTGGCTAGGCCAATTCGGTCAATGCCTCCCTCAAAGTCGGTGATGGTGTCGGTGCCTTCGCCTGCCGCCAGCACGAAGGTGTCGCTGTCGCTCCCGCCGGTCAACCGATCGTTGCCCAGGCCGCCGCGGATCAGGTCGTCGCCGTCGTCGCCCCAGATCTGGTCATTGCCCTCATCGCCAAAGAGCCGATCGTTGCCTGACTTACCGCCAATGCGGTCATTACCGGCACCGCCATAGATGGTGTCGTCGCCGCCGGGTTCGCCGGTTTGAGGGCTGCGGGAGTTGCGATCGCCCCGCAGCACGTCATTGCCTGCTTCACCATAGATCACGTCATTGCCCAGGCCCCCGGCAACGGTGTCATTGCCATCGCTGGCAAAGAGGTAGTCATCTACGGTGTCGCTGCCTACCAGGGTTTCAGCGTTTTGAGTGCCCTGGGTGATGGAGCGGCTCAAGGCGGCTAACCCAACCCGAGGGTCGAGGTTAAGCGGCTGCTTGAGCCCGATTTGAACAATTTCGTTGTTGTCGATCTCAGGAGGACGCCCTACTGAGAAGGGATAGTTGTTGTCGTTGGCTACCAGAATCGTGTTTTCGTCGATTACCAGTAGGTTCTCAATGGTGACAAAGGGCATCTGATAAGTGGTGCTGCCGTCGCCATTGAGGTCGTTGGGGTCGGGGATGTTTAGCAGATCGACCAGTTCTTCTTTAGCGACATAACCGTCGGCATCGATCTGTGAGAAGTCTAGCTTGAAGACTTTCTTGAACTGAGCACTGGCGGCCTGACCGCCGTCTCGCTCGATTACCAGGTACTCGTTCTGGTTGACGACGGCAAGATCGCCAATGGCGTGGCCCGGGTTTTCCATCTTGTAGTAGCCCAGCACCCCTTCGTACTGCTTGCTGGCCACATCAAACTCATAAATCCGCAGGGCTCCAGCCGGGTCTCCGGCTACGGTGCCTTCTAGCAGGGGATAGAGGGTGGACTTGTCGGGGCTGATGGCCATGCCCTCAAAGCCTCTAGAGCCGCCCAGATTGGCGACTGCAGGTTCTTCAATGAAGGTGCTGCGGGCGGTGAACCCAGTGCCAGGGAAGTCGGTGAAGAAGCCGTCGACGCCTAGCTCGATGAACTGCTTGTATTCATTGACGGGGTTGCCTTCGTAGCTGTTGGGCAAAAAGAAGCTCTCGTTGCGCAGGGTGTAGAGGTGGACCAGCAGCCCGGCAGCGTGAGCGTCTTGAATTAGGGTAGTGGGTTCGCCCGTGATGCGATCGCCATCGCTGATGGCACCATCGCCATTGAGGTCGTCGGGTAGGCCGTTGCCGTCGGCATCCACCGTCGTTAGCGGCACAATGCGCTGCTTATTGGGGCCAATGCCAGCGGCATACTCGGCGATTTCGGCGAGTCCGGCTGGGGTAGACAGGTCGGTGTAGGTGCGAGCGTCGCCGTTGACTACGAAGTCGTAGGGTTGGCCTGAACCCCCAAAGAGCTGCACCAGAGGAATGTCGATGTCTGCTGCGGGCATGAAGGTGTCGTTCAGTGCCTTCAGGTTGCTCACCTCAAAGGACTGGATGAAGACGCGACTGGGGTCGGTGAAGCCTTCGGCCACTAGGGTCTCGACCAGGATTTGGCTGGTGTTGTAGCCCTGCTGCTCGAAGAAGGTGGGGTGCTTGGTTTCGGGGTAGATGCCGATCTTGCGGCCTGTCTCTGCCTCAACTTCCTGCACCAAGTCGATCACCTCGGCCAGGGTCGGCACCTTCAGCCCATCGTTGTTAAAGCTGGTGCCGCGCAGGGCTGGAATCCGCTCAATGGCGTTGAGCTGCTTAATTTCGGCCAGGGTAAAGTCTTCGGCATACCAGCCGCCCACTTGGCGACCGTCTAGGTTCTTCACCGTCAGGCGGTCGGCAAACTCGGCCCGCAGGTAAACATCGGTGCTGGTGTCGCTGTTGTTGATTACGGGGTTGCCGTTGGCATCGCGCTGAATGCTGCCGTCGGGGTTGAGCGCGACCACTGCTAGCAGAGGCTCGTGGCGGGCGATCAGCACACCATCTTTAGTCACTACCAGATCAGGTTCGATGAAGTCAGCACCTTGTGCGATCGCAAGCTTATAGGCCTCTAGCGTGTGCTCTGGCCGCAAGCCCGATGCGCCCCGGTGACCGATCACGATAGGGGCATCGCCATCGAGGGTATTGAAATCAGTTTGAGCCAGCACGTCTGGGTGTTGGGGAGAGCGCACTACGTCGCTAGTGAGCTGGTCGCGCACCAAATCGCCGGTGCCAGGGAAGTCGGTGAAGTAGCCATCCACTCCCAGGTTGATGAACTGCTCGTACTCCTTGTTGGGGTTGCCCTGGTAGTCAGCGGCTAAAAAACGACCTTCGTTGCGGAAGGTGTAGGCATGGACAAACAGACCCGCGTCGTGGGCATCGGGAATCAGGGTGGAGGGGGCAGTCGTCGTTTTATCCGCATCATTGACGACACCATCGCCGTTCACGTCGTCAGCCACGCCATCTCCATCAGCATCGACGCCTGCGACGGAAACGATCATTCGCTTCCAAGGGCCGATGCCGTCAGCATACTGAGCAATTTCTTCCAGCCCTGCTGGAGTTTGCAGATCACCGTAGGTGCGGGTGTCGCCATTGACCGCAAAGTCGTAGGGACGCGCGTTGGCATCTTGATAGATGAGTGAGCCATCTAGAGCCACATCATAAGCATCTAGCAGCTGCACTAGGGGAATGTCGGTCTTGGTGTTCAGTTCCTTCAGGTTGGAAACTTCAAAAGACTGGATGAAGACGCGGCTGGGATCGGTGAAGCCAGCCGCCTCTAGGGTTGCCAGCAGGGGTTCTTCCAGAGACAGACCTAGCTCGTCGTGGTAGGTGGGGTGCTTGGTTTCGGGATAGACGCCAATCTTCTTACCCGTGTCTGCCTCGACCTGTTTAACCAGGCTGATCACTTCTTCGAAAGTCGGGATCTGAAAGACGCCATTGAACGCTTGAGTGCGGAAGCCTTGAGGCATCACTGCCCGCAGGGTCTTGATTTCTGCCAGGGTGAAGTCAGAGGCGAAGAATTCGTCTTCGTACAGGACGCCATCAATGACGCCACTGCGTTTGCGATCGGCAAATTCAGGGCGGCTGGCAACATCGGTGGTGCCACCCAGGATCGGTTCGTGACGGGCGATCAACACGCCGTCTTTAGTTGCTACCAGATCGGGCTCGATGAAATCGGCTCCGCGTGCGATCGCAAGGCTATAGGCCTCCAGAGTATGCTCAGGCAGTTCACCACTTGCGCCCCGGTGGCCCAACACCAGAGGAGCCTCGCCAGTCAGCGTCTTCAGGTTAACCGGGTTGGGCGTCTCGATGGGGGCTTCTAGGAGTTTGCCGGTGCTGTCAAAGTGCAGCAGGTAAGGGCCAAACTCATCGCCAATCCAGATTGTGCCGTCTTGGGCGATTACAAAGGACTCAATATCAAAATCAGCCCCGGTCAAAAGCCGCTCTGCTGTATCTCCCTGGGTGATTGCGAAGGGAACTTTGTTGTCAGGATCTCGCAGCTGAATGAAGTTTTGCAGATCAACGTTAACGCTGCCGTCTCCGTTCGGTTCAGTACCTTGAAAGCTAGGATCCACCCGATAGATTCTCAGCAGAAAATCAGCGCTATTGTCTTTTGCGCCGTAGCCGTTATCTGCCATGAACCAGTAGGTCGTAGCATCTGCAAACTGCACTGCGCTAAAACCCTGCACGGGTTGCCCTGGAAAAGGCCCCGTACGGCCGTTACCAGAAATTCCGTTGCCAGAGGGAATACCTGGGGCGAAAGTATCTGCAGGTAGAGATGCAAACCCTTTAAGCTCGAAATTTTCCATAATCTTCGAAGCAGCTTTCTAGCTAATTACGAGTGAATATTTCATAGGTTGTCATGAGATCTTTAAGAAGCAGCTTTTTTAGATTAAACGTTAGTTAAAAGAAGGTATTTCAGCTCTCCTATCTTCGATAAGAGATATCTCAATAGCTTTGGCTTCTATCGAAAATAAGCGGGTATTAGGCGAAAAAAATCAACACTACTATTCTCAAATTTTGATAAAGAAAAGGTTAAAAAGCTCATCCTGCAAAGATAATCAGCAAGATAAAGCAGAGGCTGTTAACGGCCTCTGCTGTTGGAAAATTGTTTTCCTATGTTTAGAAAGAGGAGCGGTGCCATGCCTATGCGATCGCACAGGCAGCAACCAAGCAGGTTGAGCAATACCCGCCCTAGGATCTAACTATTTTTAGTGCTAGCTTGTGGGTTTCCCTAGCCTGCGGCTCATGACGCTGATGTATTCACCGTTTCTGCCGGTGGCAACGGGGTCGATCCAGGCAGTGCGATCGCAGTAGCCCAGCACCTCCATGCGGTTGATCGCCCTGACAACACCAGAGTAATCCCCCAGCAAAATATGGCAGAGCCGATCAGGCTGATACGCGGGTAGGCGAAATCTTGAGGATCTGTTTTCCCCTTCAGGTGATTGAACCAAATCACCTTACCTTTTGAGGGAATCGAACTGAAGCTACCTCACAGTCCCATTGTCAAATTAGATGGCGGCCACCACAACCCCAATCATCGTTGGGAGCTTCGTCAGTACGATGTACACATCGATGCTGACCTACTCACTCAATTTAATCTTGAGGGACAGCGTAAGGTAGAAAATTACCGCATGAAAAATGGCATCGAATCACTCGACAGTACCTTTTCTATTTCCTTACCAAGCGTCTCAGCGATTGATCCTCTAGTAGAGATACCTACCGAATGGATACCTGTACAGCCTATTCTTGAAGTGCTCGGCTACCGAGTTGAAGTGCAGTCAGTAAATGCCCTCTCCTCGTTTCAACCAGATCTAGATACAGCTATCCGCTGCTGTGAACAGGCGATTCGCTTGAATACCCCGTTTTACTGGTTGATACAATAAGTCTCTGTAGTCACACATAACAACTGCATGCACCGGACTGACCGATGATCTTTCTACTTCGTTCTAGATCCCTACAGCCAGTGACGCTAGCCGTTAGGCAGATTAACTTTGCCTGATTTTATGCCAGCCACCTGTTAATCCTAACTTCTAACTTAACCGCCGAGCAATGAAAGAAGAAGAAATACCCGACAAAAATATCTTTATGATGTGCGAGGCATTGAATCACAATGCTCTCACCGACTTGCCAGCTAATTATTCTATAAGAAATTGCAGGCCTGATGAGCTAGGTATATGGAAAACGATGCCCTTTGATGATGCTGATCTGGCAAAAGAATATGAGGGATTTATGTCCGATTATTTCACCACGACTTATGGCGGAAAAGAAGAACTCTTTTTTGCCAAATCTCTGTTTGTCTGTGATCGGCAAGATAAACCCATCGCTACTTGCTTAAGTTGGAAGGCGTACAACGAATTTAATACGATCCAATGGTTTAAAGTCTTAAAAGAGTACGAAGGGCAAGGTATTGGCAGAGCCTTACTTTCAATTATTATGCAGAAATTGGAAATGCGTGATTATCCTGTTTATCTCCATACACAACCCTCTAGTTTTCGGGCCATCAAGCTTTACTCGGACTTTGGATTTTCGTTACTTTCAGGCGATAATTTCGGCATCAGAAAAAACGATTTGAATGAATGTCTGCCGATTCTAGAAAAATTTATGCTGAAAGAATACTTTCAGAAGCTTAGAATTACTACTGCTCCCAAAGAATTTGAGAATACACTGAACCAATACGACACAAATCAATTCTGATGTTGAAGATTCGGATAAGGGCGATTACCAAAGCGATCGTCAAAGGCTATCTGCCCTAACAATCTAGAGGTCGCCGCATAACTATCGCAATGCACTGAAAAATTTCGGTCGGTTCGGTTAGTTGCAGAAGTTGTTAGTATCCGGTGATAGGGAACGTTATATGACTTGATGTATTAGGTGTGGCAGTAGTTGAAAAGCTGTCTGTGGGTGTTCGAGATTAAGTTTAGTTTGAGCTGTTGAATGAGTGCTCGATGCTAAAGTAGTATTCGCTATAGTGTATTACAAGCCCAGTATGCAGTTGATTGGAACGTTATACTGCTCAGAGATTAAGATAACTTGGCGTACAGGATGAGGAAAGCTGACCGTCTTTTTCAAGTAGTGAATCTCATTAGATCTCACCAACCTATTACAGCAGAGCGATTAGCTGAACGGATTGGTGTTTCTGTACGTACAATTTACCGATATATCGATGATCTTTCCTTGAGTGGCGTTCCAGTTTATGGTGAACCTGGAGTCGGTTACGCCTTAAATGAAGATTTCGAGCTACCGCCTCTAACTTTAACTCAAGATGAGATTGCCGCTTTAATGTTAGGTGTCGAGATGCTGTCGCAATCGACTGGGACCGACCTAGCAGCAGCGGCAAAAACACTGTTGAGTAAAATTGAAGCAGTGTTGCCGCCACGCAGCTTTGATCCGACTCGCGCACCTATTCGGGCGCTAGGTGAGATCCTGAACAACCAGAGCTTAAAACATTGGAACGACCTTTACCGGGGCATTCAACAACAACAAGCCGTCAAAATTGTGTATCTAAGCCTGAATGAGCAACTGTCTCAAAGGGCTGTTTTCCCACTGGGACTATTTTATTGGGGCGAGAAATGGACGGTTGGAACATGGTGCATCCTCAGAAAAGCATACAGAGATTTCCGGGTTGATCGCATTCAACATCTCGATTTTGCTTTGGATGTTGAACTTCCAGACCAGGAGATTAGTCTTGACCTTTACACAAAGTCTCAGCTTGAGCGAATAAAATTATCTGGCTACTCCTGACAGAACGCTGTCAGGAGTAGGGCTTTATGCTGGGTAGCGCCCGAGAATTTGTTAAGGAGCTACTTTGGTCGTGTTTGAGATGTTTCCTAACTTCTGGACTCCAGTATTGCCTGTTGCTGAAATTGGGCTGGCTCCCCTTGCGGTTGAATTAGCTGGCGAATCGCTAGTTCTATTTCGCAATTCAGCCGAGCAGTTCGTAGCATTCCTTGACCGTTGTCCTCATCGTGGTGCGCCTCTCTCACGCGGGCAAGTCACGAAAGACGGTTGCCTTGAATGTCCCTATCATGGTTGGCGTTTTGCCGCAGATGGTGCTTGTGTTCATGTCCCTTTCAATTCACTTACCTTAGATCAACGCTCAAAACTGTCAGTCGTGAGGCTGCCGATAAGGGTGATTGCAGGAATGGTGTGGGTCTTTACAGGAACCGGAAACGTGCCAGAACCACAGTTGCCGTTGAGTTTATTAGAACCAAACGAGCGCTACGTGATTCACCATGAGATTTGGAATGCACATTGGACAAGAGCGATCGACATTTCTCTGGACTATCTCCACATCCCTTTTGTCCATAGGGATTCATTTGGTAGCGAATTTTACGACCCAGCACATCAAGATGCGATCGCACAAATCAGTGTTACTGCAACAGCAGATGGAATGACAGTCACGAACAAACTCAGTACCTTACCCTATGGCATTGAGATTGATTGGCATCAACCCAACAACGTTGTTCTCAAGTTAGATCTAGGTGGAATGCCCCTGCGGCCCCATCTGTTTGCAATTCCAATCAATACCCAACAAATGCGATTTATGCAAGTTGCTCTGCCCAACCCTGGAGTCGATCAGAGTAACTTTAACTTTGATGAGTTTTTTGCAGCATCTCTCGACGATCGCATGATGGTTGAGTCACAAATCAGTGAAGTTCCTAATACAAATGAAGGATGTAACGTGCCTACTGATGAACCCTCACTGAGGTTTCGTCGTTGGTACTACCAAACAGTGAAAAATAGGAGAACGGAGGCTATTCAAGGCACGAGCGTTAATTGATGACATTCAACAGCGGCAGCCGCATAACAATCCGGTTAGAACGGACATTCAAAGTCCTTTCAATTTCCTGCAAGAGTAGGATAACGACAATTCTCCATCACAGTTCTATGGCATGAGGTTCTCGGCCCCAGTTCTCTGCTTCCTTGACTGCAGCATAGGTAAGACAAAAAAACACCCCAACCTGCTGGCCGAGGTGCTGTTCATTCTTTGCACTGTTTAGAGAAGGGGAGAGCCTTCGCTGAACTTTTACTCGTTCGGCAGCAGGGAACTGCTGTAGGCGTCGCCGCTGTAGGCCGAAACACGAGTGCTGTAGTCGGTAGCTTGACCCGTAATGGAGGTCGCTAGCGATTCAAAGGAAGTAGAGCGCCAGTTGCGGGGATGGATAGGCTTGCTCTGCTCACCGAGAAAATAGGCTTGAGTGCCGATCAGCGCGACAGCTACCCAACCGACGATAAATAGAGAAATCAGAATTGCCATTTGAAAACCTCTAGCTTGGCTCTGGGTCTACAAGAAAGTCTGTCTGCAAAGCTTGTTAGCTTACGGCTAGGGAAACCAGCACCAGGGCACCTACCAGCAGGGTTGCGATCGCAGCTTGAAGCTTGTAGCGTTCCTGCTGTTCAGGAGCGGGATAGTCAGCCAGGTACATCTGAGGTTCTGCTGCGTAGTTGTTGAGGACGCCGCGTTCATCAGTGGTGGTGTACATGGGGTAACTCCTATGCGTTTGTTTCCTTATGTTAAGTATCGTAACAGTATTGTTACAAAATGGCAACTTCTCTTGACAAACTCTGTCAAGCTCTATTTAGTTCCGCCGATTGAGATACAGGTTGGCTGTTGAGAGAAGCCGTTTCAGGCCGCACCTCAATCGTTCCCCGGAACATGTTCATGCCGCAGGTGAACTCATACCGGCCTGGCTGGCTAGGGGTGAATTCAATTGGCGTGGTCTGGTTAATGGGCAAATCTTGGGCAATGCGGAAGTCGGGGAAGCGCACTTCTTCCAAGCAACTGCTGGGGTCTTTGCGGTAGAAGTTGAGCCGCACAGGTTGGCCCGCCTGCACCACAATCTGACTGGGCTCATAGCCGCCATCGACAGTCACCATAATTTCCTGAATGCCGCCGCTAGCCGTGGCCTTGCGAGACTTGGGTTTGCTTAGGAGAAACCACCAGAGTTCTAAACCGATCAGGCTCAACCCTGCCCCGGTAACTGCTGCCTTAGACCAAAGCGGTTGCTCAATGCGCTGAAATTGATCGTGCTCGGCATTGGTAGACGGCATTTCTTCATGAGCCATTTGAGCCGGGGTTCCGGTTGCTAGGGCCAGGAGAACACCTAGACTGGCGAGGCTGGTGAGCGTGAATTTTCTGTATTTCATAGAGTGCTCCTATGGGATTGTCAGTAATTAGCCCAAGTGGGCCATTGTGTTAAAGACAAGTCCTGAAAGCGCGCCCAGCAAGAAGCCAAATCCAACTAGCAGGACAAAAAATGAGGAGGAAGCCATGGAAAATGTCCTCTGAAAACAATTGACTAACCTTGTAGCGGATTAGTATTAGAGGCCATCAATGATGGGACAAATCGTTTCTTCAGAATGATCTGGAATGGTTTTCCAGCCAGACAACAATCCGGTCAGTTCTTGCTTGAGAACCTGGAGCTGTTGAATCTGCTTTTCGATTTCAGCTAGCTTATCTTTTAGCTTTACCTGGATTTGGGAGCAGGGCAGTTCTCCCCGATCATGCACGTCTAAAAAATCTTTGATTTCTGTCAGGGTGAGCCCTAGGCTCTGCGCCCGCCGAATAAAACCCAGGCGGGTTAAAACATCTTCTGCAAATACTCGATATCCGCCCTCCGTCCGGCCAGCGGTTTTGAGCAGACCGATTTCGTCGTAGTAGCGAATAGTTTTAACGGGTAAACCGCTTTCCTTGGCAACAGCGCCAATGAGTTTAGGGGGAGCTTGTGTCAACATGGCTGGCCTCACCAGTGCAATGTAGCCATACTAAACTTTCCAGCCAGATGGAGAGTCAAGGGGGCTTAAGCAAGACCTAGAACCTGCTGTCAACCGTCGCTGCTCAAGAGTGCGACTGCCACAAAGCCTTGTGGCAGTCGCAATAAACCCTTATGCAATGCTGACGAAGTCAGCTGCGGTGAGCGTTGCGGTGTTGATGCCGACAAGAGTAGCTAAGGTCTCATTACCCACTGCAATGAAGTTGCTGCTTAAGCTCAAATTGGCAAAGGAGAGCCCATTCGCTAGACCAATTCGGTCAATACCTCCCTCAAAGTCGGTGACGGTGTCGCTGCCTTCGCCTGCCGCCAGTACGAAGGTGTCGCTGCCGCTGCCGCCAGTTAGATTATCACTGCCCAAGCCGCCGCGAATCAGGTCGTCGCCTTCGTCGCCCCAGATTTGGTCGTCGCCTGCATCCCCAAAAAGTCGGTCGTTGCCTGACTTACCGCCTATGCGATCGCGACCCGCACCACCATAGATGACGTCATCGCCGCCGAGTTCGCCGGTCTGGGCACTGCGCGAGCTGCGATCGCCCCGCAGCACATCGTCCCCATCGGTGCCAAAGATGACATCGTTGCCGAGCCCTCCGGCGACAGGGGAGCCGCCAGCAGGAGCCAAGATGCGATCGCTACCCTCCCCACCGTTCTCCCCGCTCACCACGTTAAAGCCGCTGGGGTTGACCACAAACTGACTGACAATGCTGGGCTGCAGGCTAAGAACTGCCTGCGGGTCTGCCTCGGCTTCAGCAGAGCTGTAGGCTGGAATGCCGTAGGTCGTTACGGTCAAAGCCTGAGTCAGCGGGTCGATGTCTAGCTCTGTCCAACCATAGGTGTGGGCAGCGACGTAGTCTCCCTGCAGCAAGGTGGCATCAATGCGGCCCTCGGCTGCCGTCAGGTTGTCGTTTAGACCTATCGGGTCATAGCCAAAGGCTCCAATCTGCTGATTGAGGACTTGCTTGAGGAAATCGTCTTTGTCGTTGACCACGCTGTCGGTGTCGGAAGCAACGGGCAGGCTGCTGTAGAAGGCTACTGCCTCTGACGGAATCAGCCCGGCCCCTGCTGCCAGACCTACCACCGATGGACCAAACAGCCCATCAAAAAAGGCGACAGGCCCCGTCACGATTTCAAAGGCGTTGGTGGCAATCTGCGCCTGACCAGGGCCGAGTTGGTAGGTGAGATTATTCACCAGAGTGCCGTGAAAGTCCCCAGCCATAAAGACAACGTTGCTGATACCGTTGTCGTCAATGAACTTAAGCAGTTCGGTGCGCTCAGCAGCGTAGCCCTCAAAGCGATCCTCAGCATTGAAGACTCCGAAGTTCTGAATCGGTTCGGGAATGACCACGAATTTCCAGGCGGTGCCGTTTTGATCTGCTGCTAGCAGATCCTGCTTCACCAAATCAATCTGTGCCCGCCCCAGCAGTGTGCGGCTGGGGTCAAAGGTGTTGACCAAAAATTCCGTAGGGTTGCTCAGGTCAGCAGGCTCTAGCTGAGCGTCTCGGAAGGAGCGGCTGTCGAGCACAAACACGGCAGCATCGCTGCCAAACTGGTTGGCTCGGTACAGCTGTCGCTCACCATCGGTGCGGGGGTCGTCGGGGGTGTTGTAAAACTTGTCCCGCAGCGGCTGGTACTCCTGATAGGCTTGCAGAGCATCTTCATAAACCTGAGTGTCGTTGACGAAATTTACGTCATCGGTAAACAGTGGGTCGGGAGAAGAGCCAATATCAGGCGCATCGGGAGATTCGCCGGGGGCAGCACCCCCCGCAAAGTTGTCCACCACTTCGTGGTCATCAATGGTGGCCAGAATTGACGTGGAGGCGTGGAGATCGGCAGTGGCGTTGGAGCCAAAACGAGCGGTGACAATTTCAGCGTGCTTAATGCGGAACTCTTCTAGGGTACGAGCCTGGGTGACGCCGGGTAGAGCGGGGGTTTCGGAGTCGGCGTAGATCGTATCGCCGAGCTTAACGAAGAAATCTAGGTCGGCTGCGGCGGCGCTGTTGAGAGAGGGGTAGGGCGGAGCCTGCTGCCAGTCGCCGGAAATGCCAAACCGCAGCCCAGCTACGGTGCCAACTTCGTTAGCGGTGCGGAAGCGCCCTACCTCCAAAGCACCTGCCGCATCGACTGCCCGGAAGTAGTACTGGGTGCCTGGCTGTAGGTCATCCACTAGGACTTTGATGGGCACGGCTGAGTCGGTAACGGTTGCGGTGACTGTGCCTGCGATCGCACCAAACTCTGCATCTGTCGAATACTCAAAGGTGACCTCACCCAAGGCCGTGCTGCGGGTCCACAGCACCGCCGAAGTTTGGGTCACGTCGCCACTAGCCACACCGTTGGGCAGGGTATCGGTTGAGAAACTGCGGGGGTCGGCGCTAGTGGGGTCGATCAGCAGCGGTGTATCAAAGGCGTTAGCGACGTTTTCCCAGGGCACGAACTTGAAGTTGGTGCTGTTGTTCTCCAGCTCTTCGCCGTCGGCTACTACGTTTTGCGGATCGTTAGCCCCGTCTTGCACCACCAGCAGGCCAAAGGGGAATTTGTCGCCCAGAGGAACGTTGATGACATCGGCCCCATCGGACTCTTCGGTGCTGTCAATGCCGCCGTTGGCCCCCACCGTAAAGCTGCCCAGGTAGGCGTTGTCGCCCTCGCGCGAGTAGGCCGCAAAGGTGCTGTCGCCCTGACTGGAGGCCAGCAGGTAGCCGCTGCCATTGGGGCCGTAGTAAATTGTTAGCCCCTCGACGTCGGGTTTCAGGTTGTCGCCCTCGGTGGAGTCGATCAGCACGCCCTCATCGCCCGCACTGGGTTCTGCCTGGAACTTCCAGATGCCGGTGGCTTCCTGCCCGGCGTAGAGAATACCCGTTTCTCGGTCTACTACCATGCCCTCAACCTGGGCATCTTCCAGTTCACCCCCTGCCGGGATGGGCACGCTCAGCAGCCGCACTACTTGAGCCTCTACTGTGAAGCTGCCCCCCTCTCCTGGTACCGAGGCTAGCTCTAGCTGGGCGATCTGGTTGCCCTCTCGCTGACTGACAAAGACATAGGACTTGCCCGTGAGCGGACTGGTGTAGGTGGCTAAGCCGTAGACCGTCTGTTCGCCATCGTCGATGCCAAACACGCTGGCGGCCGCCTTGCTGAGGCTGGCAGCCGTGATGTCAGTGAGGTTGCCGGTTTCGGAATCAATTGCCCAGATCGCCAGGGTGTCGTTTTCACGGTCGGATGCGATCGCAAGATCTACCCCCGTCAACTGTCCCTCGGGCCGGAACCCGTAGAGCACGTCCACATTGTTGTAGCGCACGCCCGCATATTCCTCGGGGACAAACCGCTGAACCACCTCACCGTTCAAATTAAAGACCACTAGGCCGCCATCCTTGAGACTGGCAATCACCTTGCTCTGGCTGGAATCGGTAGGATGCACCCAGATTGCCGGATCGTCGGAATCGCCCAAAATTGGCGCATCGCCCTCCTCGTCATCCACCGTGTAGGGCGTCTCTAGCACCGGAGCCGCCGCCGGAATTGTCTCTAGATCCAGAGCAAAAGCCAGGATTTGGGTTTTTTGGGTGGCGCTGAAGTTGTTGTCGCTGACAATGATCAGAGACTGGCGACCATCGGGCAGCACTGGCCCCAGGGCAATGCCCTCTAAGTTGTCAGGCGCAATGCCTAGATCGGCCTCAATATCGAGCAGTTCTCGCTTCTGCACCGCTGGGTCAATCTCAAAGGGGCCTGGTTCAATCACCTCACCATCATCTTCCAGGGCTTCCTCCCGAAATAGGTTCGCTAGCCCCGATACATCCAGCGCTCCCTGGGCATTGACCTGATAGAGCTTGACTGTATTGCCCACGCCGGTCGAAAAACCCCGCTCCAGCGACAAAAAGGTGCCGGTGTTGTCCAGCGCCAGCAGTTCCACCAGGCCATTAGTGCTGAAGGCACCCTCTGGCACAGGGGCATTGGGCACCTCGTCCACCTCGTAGACAAATTCCTGAATCGGTTGACCCGTACTCAGGTCGTACTTGAGAATGCGACTAAGACTGCCGACCTCTGGAGTTGCTGCCGGGCCGTCTTGAGCCAGCGCATTTTCTGTGGCGGTAAATAGGAAGCGCTGATCGGGCGTAATTGTCAGGCTCTCAAAGGCCAGGTTATTGCGGATGCCGCTCGATCCGTCTGCCGTGGGTAGGTACTTGCTGGGAACCGGCAACTCGCTGATCTGCCGCCCAGTTAGGGAAAACTCGCGGACAAAGGGGTTAACCAGCGCATTGGCATCGCCTTCAGAGGAAACAAAGAGAGTACCCCGGCTGGTCAAGGCCAAGCCCTCCGGGTCCAAGCTGTTGGCGACAAAGGAATTGCCCTCGGCATCTTTCAAAGTCGTGACGGCTTCAAAGCTCACGTCTCCAGTGTCCAGGCTGCCATCACTGAGGTCGATGTCGAGGGTATAAAACCGGGCGTTTTCACTGCGATCGTCTGACAGGCTGTAGTAGCGGTTTCGCACTGCGTCATAAGCAATGCCGGAAAGTCCACCCACCTCGGTATCGCCGAAGCTAAAGCCGGTAGGAAAGTTTACCTCTCCCAAAAAATCGAGGCCGGTAACGGTTTGACGATTTTGGTCGGCACCGGGGCGGGCAATAGCCACATCTGCATAGACCAGCCGATGGTCGGAGCTGGGAAAGGGAAAATCGCCCACCAGTTCGTAGTTTGGCGCATCTTTTTCGGGCCAGAAGACGGCAGCCTCTTTAATCTCCAGGTTGCGTGAAGGCAGCACATAGTCAGCTCGCAGATTGCCGGGGGCGGTATCGGCAAAGTCTGCCGTATCGTAGGCCGGGTCGCTTAGGTGAGTCTCGTTGGCTCCGCCCTGCCGCTCTGCCGCATCAGGGCCACCTGCACTAGCAGGCGTTAGCGAGGTATTGACTAGGGGATTGTCTAAAAGCTGCTGAATTGCGCCAGGAATGCTGTCGCCGTCGTAGGGGTCGGAGTTTTGGTCGCCCATGATGACAAAGCGGGAGCTGGGTTCTAGGCCCCCTGTCTCACCTGCATCGTCGTAGATGTAGCTGCCTTCGCCGGGAGTGATGTAGTCGGCCCAAAAGCGAATTTCGTCATAGTTGCGGGTGCCGTTGCGATCTTCTGGCCCGTCGAAGACTGGCGGCGTGGGGTGGCTAGCCAGTACATGGATCGTTTCGCCATCAACGACTACTGGAATGTCCCAGTGGCTCTTGGAAGATAGGGGCAAAATCTCCAGCTCCGCCTCGGAATACCAGGATTCTCCTGTAGTTGGGTCCACAGGCAGAAGTGCCCCCGGCATATCTTTCCAAAGGAAATTTTGAAAGGTGCGGACGTTTTCGGCGTCGATAGGGTACTTGGAATACACCACCATGCCATACTGACCGGGGAAAAAGCCAAAGCCTAAGGCATCGTTGGGGCCGCCTACTGTGCCGTTGTTGTCTAGGTCTACGCCAGAGGGCACCCCAGTGTTGGAGGGAGCGACGTAGTAGTAGGGATACTCAACTGGGTCAACTCCGTTTTGGCTGACGCTCAAATAGTTCTGGCGGAACAGTTCCGCCGCTTCGCCATTGGGATAATAGTCGAACTCGTTCACCAGCAGTACGTCTGGGTTGGCTCGCTGAATGATCTCAGCTACGGTTTTGGCCTGGACGTTATCGGGCGTAGAAAGGTCAGTGATCAGCTCACCAGCACTGTTCCGATTTAGAGATGCGTTGAAGGTGGCAAAGCGAACGGCAGGTACACCAGACATAGGGGACTCTCACTGGGGTTAGTAAGGAAGGCCACTTGCAGCCTGCACCAAGCTCGAAGCCAGGGGTGAAGAAGAGTTCCTGCTATCTGGCTCAACCCAAGCAAGGTCTGGCCCTCTTCAGAAAACATCGCTTCACAGTGCAGTTGCAAAAAGCCACAAGGCTCTGTGCTGCCTGCGTTACACAGGCAACTTGGTGCTTTCACCCAAGGAGGCAAGGTATCAGCCCCAGTTAAAGATTTGGTTATCCAAATCTTATGGAAGCTTTTTCGTTGCAATTCGCACTATAAAGTTGGTCAGCAGCCCCAACAGCAAGCGTTGCTTTACCTGAGACTTGCCAGGGGGCTCCGGGTTCTCTAGTTGGGCAGCTATGTGGGTATAGCGAAAGCACCAGTCAATGCTGAAGATGAGGATTATTGGACGTGCGATCGCAAAGCCTAAACCCCGAGAAACATGCAGATTTCGTTTGCTTGATCAGTTCGCTCCCAGGTATCCCTATGCTAGGTGGCCTCTTCGAGCCCTTCACAAGCTCTGAACTCGCATCTTGGGCACTGCGCAGTATGTCTCAATCGCCCTTGTTACTGCCCCGGTAAACCTCTCTAGTGGTGTGACCTAGAACAGTTTGGTGGACCATCTGTGTCGCTTGAGCAATTGCCATCTCCCTATTACCACACCGACAAAATCTCTCATTACCTTCAGGGCTCTACCGAAGTGCGCTATGTCAGTAGGGCGATTCCAGCGGCAATGGATTCGGTCAAGATAAGGAACTAGAGCAAAATTGGTAGTCTCAGGTTTAGCCAAGCTTTTGTAGATGAAGGAATTTGATTACTCACTCGATTTCAAGGCGATCGACTTTCGACAGCATCCAGAACTGTATCGAATTGGTCGGGGCGAACAAGGCGTTTTGCTGGTTGAACCCTACAAGAGTGAGATTTTGCCCTACTGGAGATTCAAGACCCCAGAAATTGCCCGTCACTCTGCTAACAAAATCTATAGCCTGTTCCTTCAATACAAGACGGAAGGCGATTTTGTAGGGATGGACATGGCCCGAAAGTTTTTGCAGATGGGTTACACGCGCGCTCGTCGTTACGCCAATCACAAGTCAGGACGCAAATATGCAGCAGGCTCCAAAATGGTTCTGCCCCGCGAAGAAGATCCGATCAAAGCCCAATCTGCCCAGATTTTCTATGAGCAGTGGCAATTGGCTAAGACTGACCCAGAGTATATGCGGCTGAGCGAGCGTCACCGAGATCAGTACGAATATGCTGAAACCGCTGTCGCTAAAGATTCAGGCTCGTAATAAGGAGCACATGCGTGAAGTTCTCAAGCCTGAAAGGTGTTTTGGTAGAGAGACAGACGATCTGAAGGCTAGACGATGGAACCCCTCCCCTCAAGAGATGCGGCTGGTATGAAAGCCTTACCTGGCATTGAAAAAGTAAGGTGGTTGCATGCTTTAATGCAACCACCAAGATTTTGAGATCGCAGCTACTGATTGCTATGCCATTGAGACGAACGTACTCTCTGCCGCAACAATCAAATCATCGCTGTTGATACCGCGAACCATTGCTAACATGCGGTCATTGGCGCTGATGACGGTGCTGCCGCCGCTTTGGGAGAAGGCAAGTTGCTCAAATCCCACTCCCTCCATCATGACAATAAAGTCTTCACCAATTCGGAAGTCGCTAAACATATCGACATCGCCATCCTCACCAGATGCGAGGGCAAAGCGATCGCGACCCTCTCCACCAAATAGGAGATCCTGACCCGGCCCACCAAAGAGCAAGTCATCACCTGCGTCACCAAAGAGCAAGTCATCGCCTTCGCCGCCATAAATCTGATCATCACCGCCCTGGCCATAGAGACTATCATTGCCAAGGCCGCCGCTGATGAAATCATCGCCACCGGCATTACCGCCTGCCTGAACTGTGTTTAAGTCACCTCGAATCAAGTCATCGCCTTCCTCACCATAGAGAAAGTCATCGTTAACCGAGCCTGCAATCGTGTCATCACCCTCATTGCCTCGAATCAAGTCGCGATCGGGACCCCCCAGCAGCGTTTCTGCCTGTGGGGTGCCTTCAATGAGCGTGGGCAGCGCGTTTTGACCAAACAACGTCCGGTACATCAGCTCATAGATGTAGGTATTTTCGTGGGAGCTGGGCAAATCTCCCGCGTTTAGACCGTAGGTTTTGGTCAATACGCCGTCGGGTACATCGTTCAGCGTGGCATAGGCAATCCCAAAGGGATACTCATTGCCGTTGGCAGCAGCTGCCGCAACAAAGGGTTCGGTGTTGCGTCCCTCCTGTCCATCAAGGGGCACGTCAATGGCATCAGAGCGATTGGGTAGGGTGGGGTTTGTTTCAACGAAGCCAACAGGTTCATCCGCCTCGTCAACGTCATACACCTGAGGTCCGCCCGCATTGCTGTCGGCAGACGTGACCAGCAGCGTATTGGGGTCTTCATTATTGATGAAGCCCATTGCTACCCCAATCGCATCATCTGCCCGCTGGGTGGCCTCGATCAGTCCCCGACCATTGTTGTTGTTGCCGAAGTTATCGGTGCCTTCCTCTTCCAGCACCACCATAAAGCCATCTGGGTCTTGATTGAGAATAGGCAGGGCAGCTGCCAGCATTTCAGCCACAGTGGGCGGGTTTTCGTTGCCCGGCTGTCCGTAGTTGTCCAGCCCTGCTTCGGCGTTGGCTTCTTCTGTGGTGTCGTTGTAGGTGTCTTCCGCTGCAAAGATACCTAAGACCTTGGTGGCACCCTCAGGCAGGTCTTGCAACTGCTCACGGGTGTAGACAACTGTGTAGCCCATCTCCTGGGCTTCTTCGATCAGGTTGCGTCCATCGGTGCGGGTACCCTCTTCGCCAAAGAAGCCTGTGGTGCCTTCAGGCAAGTAGTCGGTTTCGCCACCGCCTAAAATAATGTCAACCCCAGATTCCAGAATTTCAGCCGTAATCGCTTCTGTCTGGCCGCGATTTTCAACGTCAGCAAGAAACACGCCCGTACCGGGTTCTGCAATAAAGCCAGAGTTGATCACAGCGGTCGCCTTACCAGCGGCGATTGCCTCTTCCATAATGGTGAGGCCCTGCTTCCCAGAGCGTGAAATTACAGGTTCACCATTTTCATCCAAGCCATAGGAATCAGCTTGGGGTTTGGTGCCCATCGCGTGAACTACTGCCCCGGCATTGGAGGTGGCAGTGATCTGGTCTTCGAGGCTGTTGATATAAACGCCCGCATCAGACATCATGTCCCAATTGAGACGACCATCCGGACCTACTTTCTCTAAGCGGGCAAGGGTAAAGTAAGCGGGGGTAGTGCCATCCGGGTGAATGAAGATGACGTTGCCTGTGTCCTTGGTGGCAGGAGTCGCAGGAGTGATTTCTGGAACCGGAATCGGAGACGGGAGCACCTCATCAAACAGCGTTTGATACATCAGCCGATAAATCTCGGTGTTGTCGTGGGTGCTAGGCAACAAGTCCGCGTTCAAACCGTAGGTTTTGCTGACCACGTCAGAGCCAAAGTCAGGCAGCCCCGCGTAGCCGATGCCGTAAGGAAAGCGATAGCCGTTCTCGTCAGGACCTGTAATAAAAGGTTCGGTCGTGCGGCCATCCTCACCGTCGAGGGGCACTTGAACCGCATCAGAGCGATTGGGCAGAGTGGGGTTAACAGGAGTGGTGCCCACAGTGCCGCCCGCTCTCACATCCACCTCGATGGCTTGCAATCCACCAGCATTACTGTCTGCAGTGGTAATTAAAAGAGTGTTTGGCCGTTCATTGTCAATGAAATCTTGAGCAACACCGATCGCTTTATCTGCCCGGATAGCGGCTTCCAAGACACCCCGACCATTGTTGTTGTTGCCGAAGTTATCTGTGCCCTCTTCTTCCAGCACAACAAAGAATCCGTCTGGGTCTTGATTGAGAATAGGCAGGGCGGCTGCCAGCATTTCAGCGACAGTGGGCGGGTTGAGATTCCCCGGTTGCCCGTAGTTCTCTAACCGCTCAGCAGCGTTAGCTTCCTCGGTGGTGTCGTTGTAGGTGTCTTCCGCCGCAAAGATACCCAATACCTTGCTGGTGCCCTCGGGCAGACTCTGCAATTGCTCACGAGTATAGACCACGGTGTAGCCCATCTCTTGAGCTTCCTCGATCAAGTTGCGCCCGTCGCTGCGGGTACCCTCTTCGCCAAAAAAGCCGATGGTGCCTTCGGGCAAATAATCAGTTTCGCCACCGCCCAGGATAATGTCGACACCAGATTCAACAATTTCTGCGGTAATTTCTTCCGTTTCACCGCGATTTGCTACATCAGCGAGAAACACGCCCGTACCAGGTTCAGCAATAAAACCCGAGTTAATCACAGCGGTCGCTTTGCCTGCGGCGATCGCCTCTTCCATGATGGTCTTTCCCTCATCGGTCAAGCCCTGTTGTGCCGAAAGGGAGACAATTGGGTTGCCTTCTTCATCTAGTCCATAGGAATCTGCCTGCGGTTTTGTCCCATAAGCATGAACCACTGCTCCTGCGTTTGAGGTTGCTGTGAGCTGGTCTTTAATATGCGACAAGTAGGAGCCAGCACTCTTCATTCTGTCCCAATTGATGCGGCCGTCCGGCCCTGCCGTCTCGTAACGAGCCAGAGCGTAATGAGACGGCGTTGTGCCATCAGGGTGAATAAAAATGACGCTGTTGTTTTGTGTGGCGCTGTTGTCTGACGTATTACCTGGCGTGGCGTGGTTTGACATAACAGTTACCGATGAATTAAGCGGTGATAGTTGTCGGATGAGCAGTCATCAAAGCCATTGGTCGTTTCTGCCTGTCAGCACGCCTCCTAAATCTGAAGCACAGCAAAGCCGCTGTGAACTCGCTAAGGAATTTACAGTTGGAATGACTAAGCGTAGGTGTTCAGTCATTCAATTAGGAGTGCGCAAATTTTTAGAAGAGACGTGCTGGAAGTGAATGATTCGTTAGGTGAGCGACGAACACGTAATCAGGATTAATCTCTTAAGTTAAGAAATACCCCCACTACATCGTTAAGAATACGTAAAGGTCACCAATATCTATCCAAAGAGATGAAAATCAGAATAAGCTAACCGCAGTTTTCCTGCCGCTAGACAGTCCATCTTTACCACCGAAACAATTAGGACGTATTTTCGCAGTACCTTCAAGCGCTCTCATGCTCTGAATTAAAAGCTCTGCATCTCGACAACTCTTGTCCTTTAATTTGGAACTGCCAAAAAGAAAAAACGTAGTAGGCCTATCATCAAGCCTTAGTACCAGACACAGCAGCTTTGATGTGGGGAGTAACTTAAATGCAAATGCCCAAGCCTTTCTTGCTTTGTTTCAGCTGTTCTCACAGTTGTTCAATCAATTGATAGCCTCCAATGGAGCTTATCTTGCTCTCTTTATGCAGAACATAGATGTGTTCGCCTGCTGAGCGAACTCTTGCAGATTCGCATTCAAGACAAAGCTTTGAGGGTTTTGCTCGAATGGAAGCTTGCATTTTTCTGAGAACTTACAGAAAAACTCACCTTTTCAGCCCTAGACAATCTGCACTGAATACCCGAACCACTTCTGCAAACTGCTGATTGCGCTCCATCAGCCCCATGTGTCCAGCAGGGGACAATACGGCGAGTTCTGCTTGCGGCACTTCCTGACTGATGTGCTGGTTGGCAAAAGGTCGGGTAGCAATATCAGATTTTCCGACCACAACCAATGTGGGAACGGGGATTTGAGGTAATGTCTCCGCTTCATGGAATCTCAGCATTGCCAGCGTCCCTCGTGCCAAGATGCCAGGAGATGCTTTTAGCCCAATCAACGTAGAGAAATTAAGCTGTCCTCGGGTTTCTCTGCCTGTAAATCCAGAAATCTCAGTGGTGAGTAACGGGAACCCGCTCAAGTAACTCAACCAAGTTGTGAGCCAGAGCAAGGGTGAAAGGGCGATCGACAGATAGAGCAACGGTTCCAGTACAGGTTTCTGCAATGCCAGCAACAAGTTGCTGAGGATGGTTGTTCTTAGGGGATTGGTATAGGTTGAATCGACGACAATTAACCCCGCCACTCGTCGTCGTAAATGCTCTGGAAAAAGGCGGCAGAACGTTAGGAGGATCATGCCTCCCATACTATGTCCCAGCAACACGACTGGCTGATCGCCTGCCAAATCAAGAACGGCTTCCAGGTCACGGGCATATTTTTCTAGGGAATAGTCGCGGTTTTTGGGCTTTTTGGATTTGCCCAGACCCGGTAAATCCCATACGATCAGGCGAAACTGATCGCTCAGTTGCTTTTTGGCGTAATACCAAACCAGACTATCGGGTCCCCAGCCATGCGTCAGGATGATTGTGGGAGCCTGATCAGGACCGTAAAACTCAACCCAGATTTCGCTGCCATCAGGTCGGGCAATCTGCTGCACTCGATCGCTGCGGATGGGTTTGGGTTCATCTCGACCGGGACGGCGAAACAGCAGAATGGGAAGAAATCCCAAAAAGGACCAGAGCAACATGACTACACTCAGAATCAACCAACGATCGCTGACTAATTCGCCTTCATACCACTGATAAAGAATGTATCCTCCGCCTCCTAGAAGGGCGATTGTCAGCAGGCTCGTTAGCCAACGCAAGAGGAAATCAAGAGGCATGAGCATAGCGCGGTCTGTCCTCTAAAACAGATGATACAGGCCGAGGTTAAGCGGAAAGGCAGCGCTGGCATACCCCCCTGAAGTTAGAACCTGTAACCGTTTCTATCCTTGTAGGCGGTGGATAAATTGTTGTAATTACTCAACTCAGTAACCAATCAGACTGATGTGAGGTAAGGGTATGGAAACTGCCTTAAACGCAGAAATACCCTCTAGCCTGCGGTATCTACCGACCGTGCCTGTGCGAGCAACTTTATGGGCAGGGGCGAACTGGGTGCGTAATGCGATCGCATCTCTTTCAGCTAGCAAAAAAATAGGGAGCCCAAGGATCTGTCAATATCCTACGGGAGATAAATTAGAGTCAACCAAAGTCATCTATGTCTATAAAAGGGGCCTGAATATGCCCTGAAAATTGGCTATTTTTGCCTAAAAAACCTGAGTATAAGGTCAAGTCTGGGCATTAGAAACCGAGGGTAAATTTTGTAGTTTGGAACACTTGTAACGGAGATAAAATTTTGTGTTTCGATTGCAACAAATGCCGTAATTCCCGAGGCATAGCGTTATTAGTAGAACACAGAACTTAAGTGGTTCTACTCATTTTTGGGAAGGGGACTTTAATGATGAGTCAGTTAACAGGAAATCAAGCGGGAACTCCTCGTGCAGATTCGTTCTCAGGCACAGTTGAGCTCTCTGGCGCAACAGACCTGGCTGGGGCAGCAATTGTCAATGCCTCGGTTGCTACCTTTGGCGGTAATGACACCATCAAAGGCACGACCACTGTAGTTTCTAGCGAGGGTAGCGCTGAGGCCGATGGCATAAAGTCCAGTTCGCTAGACGCGGGTTCTGGCAACGACGTGTTTACGGTTAAAGCTAGCGCTACTGGAACAAAGCCAGTCCTTGCCTATGGGGCACGCTGGGCCTCCCTTCGGGGCGGATCAGGAGACGATAAGTTTTCCATTCTTGGTGCTGCATATTCTACTGTATCAAGCAGCGCCATCCCGCCTAAAAGCTATGGGCTTTACCAAGCCTCGGTTTTTGGCGGTAACGGCAAAGACACTATAGAAATTACCAGCGTGACGAGCGGGTGGCAGCCCGAAAGTTACGGAACCTACGAGGCTGCAATCTTTGGAGAAGATGGCAACGATACTATCACCGTTAAAAGCACTGGTAATGGCAGCGTAATAGGCCAAGTCTATGGGGTTTATGGAGGCCTGGTCAGTGGCGGCAATGGTAATGATACCTTTGCTATTGAGAGCATCAACACTGGCCTCTACTCTGCCTCCAGCGTAGGGGTCTCTGAAGCCTTTATTGAGGGAGGCCGGGGTAACGACACTATTTCCATAGTAGCAAAAGCTGGTGCTTATGGCGGCAGCAGCGTTGGCCTGCGTGGGGGGACTATCAGCGGTGGCAGCGGTAACGATGTTATTGACATTGCTGCCTCCGGCGGTGGCAAGGGAGCCAGTGGTACTGGAGTTGATGGCGGCTCTATATATGGCGGTAGTGGCAACGACCAGGTCACTATTTCTGCCGTTGGCAGTGGTGGTTACGGAGGATCAAGCACCGGCCTCTCCCAAGGAACGATCGATACGGGTGAAGGCAACGATAGCATTACCATCTCTAGCTCTGCGTATGGGACCAAGGGAGCCGGTAGTACCGGAGTTTATGGCGGCTCTATATATGGCGGTAGCGGTAACGACCAGGTCACTATTTCTGCAATTGGTAGTGGTGGTGACGGAGGAGGAGGCACCGGCCTCTTCCAAGGAACGATCGATACGGGTGAAGGCAACGATAGCATTACCATCTCTAGCTCTGCGTATGGGGCCATTGGGGTTGGCAGTACTGGCGTGTATCAGTCAGCAGTGCGGGGCGGTGATGGTAAAGATGTTATTAACATTACTGCGATTGCAGGTTCAGACGGCTCCAGTCCCGGCTCGGCCTTTGGGCTGAGACAGTCTCAAGTGGACGGCGGCCAAGGGAATGACCTAATTACGATTTCGGGTCAGGCTAAGAGTGGCCGTGTGACAGGTTATGGAGCGTCCCAATCAACGGTCCACGGCGGCGATGGTAATGATGTGATTAGTATCAGCGGCACCACTGCGGCCCTTGATGATGCGCTGATCTATGGAGGCAACGGCAACGATGTCTTCAAAACTGGCAGGGGCAGCGGCACTGTAGACGGTGGCGCGGGCAAAGACTTGATCTTCCTAGATTTCTTTGATGCCGCCACCATGACCATTGCAGCTCAAAGCGGTAACGGTTTGCAGATTACTGGCACTGCACAAGTGATGGATAAGACAGTGGGCTGGAGCCAAACCATTCTAAATATGGAGCAATTTCAGGTGGGCAGCACTATTTTTACTACTGCTGTGGAGGCAGCTACTTTTTTACAGTCCGCTTGACCCTACCTTGTCGCTCCCCCTGGAGCTATAGGCGAGATACAGGGCATGAGATCGCATGGCAAAACCTGTGAGCCAGTGTCCAGAGTCAGGGGAAGACGTTGGACATTGCCTATTAGCGGTAACAGCTAATTTGCTGCCTGAGCTGCTGTTGCAGCGCTGGGCTCTCCAACGACTGAGCAATCTGCTGGGCCTGTGAGACTTGACCTAGCTGGGCGTATTTGAGTGCGATCGCACTCAAAAAGCTGCCCCGATCCTGCTCATCATCAACGATTGGCGGATTCTCCTCTCCAGGCAGCGTAATCGTTTGCGCCTCCTCCCCTGGAATGGTGCGGGCGGTTTGCAGTGCCTGACTGAGCACCTCTGCTGCTGCGCTGGGTTGGTCTAGCTGAATAAAGGTGTCGGCAGCCGCAATCTGCCAGCGCGTTTTGAGGATTGGCTCCTCCAGCCGTTCTAGCACTGTCAGTACCGTTGCCACATCTCTCACCGCAATAGCCTTTTCCATCGCCTCATTGAGCTTAGCCAGCCGCTCAGATTCCTCTGGAATCGACTCAGCTACCTGGATTGCCGCCAGGTAATGATTGGCAAAAATTAGATGCTCGGCTATCGCTCTCAGGGAAGAGGAGCGGCCAGAAGCATCTGAAACCTCCTGGGAAGCTGCAATGGCCTGGTTTAGCAGCTGGGTCGATGGCACCGATTGTCCGGCATCTAGGTGGGCTTTTGCGATCGCACCCAACACCTCAATCCTGACATAGACACTGTCAATGGTGTCGGCTAGCTGAGCTGCCTGAGCAAATAGTAATGCCGCTTGCTCGGGCGGCCTCACCTGAGATGCAATCACCGCCAAAGTGCGGGGCCGAAAGCCTGAATCGGGGTTTTCCTGGTTGGCGATCTCTAGAGCTCGGTCGAGCTGCCCCGAATTCACGAACCCTGCCGCAATCTGAGAAAGCAGATGGTTGCGCGAGCTGACAAAAGTGGGTGGGATCTGCTCAGTAATTTGCAAAGCGGCATCATAGCGGCCTGCGGCCATGGCACGCTCGGCCATGGGCGTTAAGACATCAACGCGATCATAGGGAATTTCTTCGCCCGGCTGGATCGTCTGCACAATCTGCAGTGCATAGTCGTAGCGCCCCAGCTGAACGGCCTGATCGATCAGCTGCTGGCGAGTACTGTTACGGCTCCAGTCTTCTGGAATGGCCTCTAAAGCTTCAACGGCCTGAGTGAGACGGGCTTCAGCGAGATTTTCTTGTCCAGCTTTGGCATATTGCAATGCGATCGCACCCAGGGCCGGAGCCTTTACCAGGGGATCGGTAATGGTGAGGAGGGTTTCATCTGCGATCGCAACTAAGCCCCCCGTTGTTGCATAACGCACAGCCACACTAGCTATGACCTGGGTAGCATTCTGCGCCGATTTTGCGGCTGCAACGGCCTCGGCATAGAGTTGGGCAGACTGCTCTGGCTGTTGAGCGGTGAGCCGCCCAGCAATCGTTGCCAGAGCCAACGCCTTTTGCTCTGGCTGCTTAAAGGCGGGTAGTACCGCCAGCGCTCGGTCGGTCTGTCCCGCTTCGCTGTACTTGTCTACAACCATCAGCAGCGCATTTGACGGGTAGCCCGACAACTCAACTAGGCGGACAGTTTGCAGGGCTTGGTCAAGCTGATTGGCTTGAGCGTAGAGGGCAGCGATTTGCTCTAGTTCTGCGGCCCGCTGGTAAGGATTTGAAGCGGACATGGCTTGGGCGGCGGTTTGCGATCGCGCCAAGAGGGGCAGCGCTAAATCCACCTGTCCGGCATTGATGTAGGCCGCAGCAATGTCCCTCAGTGCAGGCGCTTGAAACGTTGCTCCTTGAATCGCATTGCTGGCCGCCAGCGCCTCTGTCAAAATTTGGCTGCCCTGGTCGGGCCTACCCAGCTGCGTGTAATAATGCGCTAGCGCCACAAAAGTTCGAGTTTTAGCAGCGCTGTAGCCGCTGCCCAAGGTTCGAGTTGCCTCAAGCGCCAGAGGCAGCACTTCCAGCGTCGCATCAGCGTTTTCTTGAGGAGCGATCTGCACCAGTCGCTCCAGCGGGCCGGCATAAGCAAAATCTTCGGGTAAGCTGCCGACCAGCCGCTGCAGCAAATCGGCCTTGCCGGGGGAATCTTCCATCACCTGAATCCCTTGCAGGACATACTCCATTAGCTGAACTGCCGGGTATGTCTGTCTATTGTTGACAGCTTGCTGAGCCTGCTCTAGAGCGACGTTCAATGCGCTGTCCACGGGCTGCTGACGCTCTGCTGGACAGTTGAGGGCGGCAGGTGTGGCCTGCGCCAGCAGTTGGGTAGCTGTAGCCCTAGGCTGTACTGCCAAATTGCTGGTGCTAACGACACTCAGGCTCAGGAGCATGCCCATGCTTCGAAAAAGTCTGGAAGATTTAGGTTGAAACACGTTTGCTATCATCACTGGCTCAACTTGCAGTATAGGCAGCGTCCTTAGCAGGGTTAGAACCGTTACAAGAATGGAAACGGGGTCAAGTCCTATTCAGGCTAAGGTGTTTACAGACCTGCCACCCGTACTTGGCTCATCTACTGAACGAGAAGAGAGTTTGGGCTGTTCAATCTGATGTGGCTTCGCTCTTTCTCAGAGGCGGTGTTGGCAGATGGCAAGGCTGCTTATTTGGGCCTGCTCTTTTCCCAACGGATTTGGCGAACAACGAGATTAGGAGAAATCGGGTGAAAGCAGTTAGTGGAGAAAGATAGAGTCATTGCCTGACAAAGCGTGAGCCTCGTTCGATCGCTAGCTCTAGAGCCCTACTCAGTAGGAAACCCATAGGGATTGTTCAAAGTTGGCAGGTGACCTCACGAACAATCGTCAAAAAAGCAGGTAATACGGGATGTGCGATTTCTGGATTCCAGGCAACGGCAAGCTCCAACTCAGGTGTGGGTTCTACAAGAGGCCGAAGTACGACGCCAGTAGGGGCAACCGCTTCTGCTGAGGCGTGCAGTAGGGAAACTCCAATCTCTGCAGCCACCAAACCTAGAATCGTTTGCTGAGGAACAACTTCCTGGACAATCCTTGGACTAAATCCTGCTTGTTGGCACAATCCCAGAATGCGATCGTACAGCATAGGCCCCACATGCCGGGGATAGAGAATGAATGGTTCATGGGCAAGTGCCCCTAGAGAGATGCGTTTAGACTGAGCTAATCGATGGGAGTCTGGCAAAATAGCCACTAAACCCTCTCGATGAATCACCTCTGTTATGAGGGAGCGGCCTGCAATCGGTGGATGCAATAAGCCTGCCTGAATCTGTTGCGATCGCAGTGCCTCGACTTGTTCATTGGTGTGTAGTCGTTCCAACCCCAATTGAATTTGAGGATGCTTGTCCTTGAATCGCCGGACGATTTTGGGCAAAACCGTGTTGAGGGCTGGACCTGTAAAGCCCACTACCAATCTTCCAATTTCGCCCCGTCCGGTTTGCTGCGCGAGTAGAATCGCATGTTCTGCTTGCTGGAGGGTTTTGCGAGCTTCTGTTAAAAAGACATGCCCTGCTTCTGTTAAGCGAATGGTGCGCTTAGTCCGGTGAAATAACTCCACCCCAATCTCAGCTTCTAAATCGCGGATTTGACGGCTTAAAGGCTGCTGAGCGATGAGGAGTCTTTGAGCGGCTCGCCCAAAATGGAGTTCTTCTGCTACCGCCACAAAGTAGCGCAGGTGCCGCAATTCCATTTGAACCTTTAAGGTGTGATTGACGGATCAAACGAGTGTTGGACATTAGTAATGACTCTTTTTAGCATGAATTTATAGAGCGCAACGGCTCAAATCAACCTTGTCTAACAATCCATTTTCTTCTGCAAGGCAGAATACTGACGCGACTTTAAGGGTCGCTTTCGCCTGCCTTGTCATTTGTATTTGATCAACGCAGGAGGTGTTGTAATGAAATTACTCCACTCTTTTCAAATGCTCTGGAGACGAAATCGAAGCTTGAGCACAACGCTGTTGCTAGGAGGATTGTCGTGTACTTTGCTTGGAGTCACTCAACTACCAGAATCTACTTCCGTGAATGCTTCTGCGATCGCCCAGGGACATCATCGAATATCACAGTTAATGTCTACCCCATCTCAAATTGAACGTAATGATTTCTTTGTCACCAGCGATCCAGGAATTGAAATTGCCGTTCGAGAAGTGCGTTCGGGGAATGCTTCACAAGTTCCTATTTTGCTCATTCATGGAGGTGGCCCTGGCGGCACGGCTTCCTTTGATTTGAATGTTTCAGGCTATTCTCTGGCAGCCAATTTTGCTCAAGCAGGGCATCCCGTTTATGTAATGAATCTTCGAGGTTGGGAAGGTTCAACTCGCCCTGATGCCCTCAATCAGCCGTCAGAAAACAATTCCCCTGCAGTCACATCTGATGAAGCGGTGCGCGATATTGGGGCAGTAGTCGATGCGATGCGGCAACGCCATCAGGGAGAACCTGTGGCACTGGTGGGTTGGGCAACTGGGGGACATTGGGCGGGGATGTACACCAGTCGGAATAACGACAAGGTGAGCCATCTCGTCATGCTCAATAGTCTTTATGGAGTAGAGGCTCCCTGGGAACTGCAATCGTCCTTTGAAGATCCCAACCGTCCCGGTACATTCGATTCTAGTGGTGGAGCTTATCGCCTCAATGATGCGGAAGGGCTAATCGCTGCGTGGAGCAGAACAATTCCCGTGGACGATAAAAGTCAGTGGCGTGATCCGCAAGTCGTAGCAGCCTATCAGCAAGCCGCCCTTGCTAGTGATCCCACTAGCGAAACGCGCAATCCTCCCAGTATGCGAATTCCGGCAGCCTATCGGTTGGAAAGTTATAACCTCTCAAGGGGGCAAAAATATTGGGATGCTGCAGATATTACGGTTCCAACCCTGGTTCTGCGAGGAGAGCTAGATTTCTGGTCAAGACCCGAAGATGTGCAGGCTCTTAAAGCAGAGCTAATCAATGCTCCTAGAGTAGAAACGGTTACCATTCCAGATGGGACTCACTACCTCTTTAATGACCGCCCAGAACGAGGACGCGATCGCTTTATCCAGGAAGTTCTGGCATTTATTGGGAGATAGAAGCCTCAATAGCTGTAGTGCTTTGGTAGTCTTTGACGATGGCATAGCAACAGGTAGGCAGCTGGCGTGAAGTAGAGGGCCAGAATGGGTGAGCCACCAATGCCGCCTGCGATCGCAATTGCCAACGGCTGCCA
Source organism: Pseudanabaena sp. FACHB-2040 (assembly GCF_014696715.1). Classification (NCBI taxonomy): domain Bacteria; kingdom Bacillati; phylum Cyanobacteriota; class Cyanophyceae; order Pseudanabaenales; family Pseudanabaenaceae; genus Pseudanabaena; species Pseudanabaena sp. FACHB-2040. Next base: position 73,720 of record NZ_JACJQO010000008.1, on the reverse strand, counting down.
GAAGGGGTTGCCATCGGCTAGCAGGGGCACAAATCCCACCATCGTTGTGATGGTGGTGGTTAAAACGTGGCGGGTGGCTTTTACCACAACTGCCTGCACCGCTTTGGGGTTACCCTGGCTGGCCTGGGCATCTTCATTGAAAGCTGAGAGCACAATGATGGCTCCGTTAATAGCAATGCCCACTAGGCCCATCGTGCCAACAATCGCCATAAAGCCCAGCAGCGATCCAAATGCTTTTAGGGAGAATAGGGCCATGCCCACCGAGCCAACCGCCACCACGGCGACGATGCCTGCCTGCCTAAACGAGCCGAGGGACAGGACTAGCGCCATCACCATAAGCAGCACCAGCAGCGGCACGTAAAGCAGCAAGTTGCCCACCGCTGAATTGCGTTCGGCAAACTCACCGCCAAACTCATAGCGGTAGCCGGGCGGTAGCTCAAAGTTGCTGTCCGCTAGCTGTGCTTGCAGGGCGGTGAGTACAGTATCGGGCAGCACCCCAGCAGTGATATACGCTTGGACGGTGTTGACCCGCTGTTCATTGCGGCGCGCAATGCTGGCAAATTGCGACAGCAGCTCAAACTCACCCAGGGCAGAGGTCGGACGAAAGGCGCGATCTGGGCTCTGGTCAGGCCGCAGATCTAGAGAAGCTAGCTGGGCCAGGCTGGCCCGGTCGGAATTGGTCAACCGCACTCGCACGGGCAGATTTTCTGTGGATTCTAGAATGGCTCCGCCCGTCACGCCCTCGGAGTAGGCTTCAAGCTGCTGTGCGATCGCAGTATTGGTTAACCCGGCCTGCTGCACCTGCTCGTTATCGACCGTTAGCCCCAGCTTGGGCACACCTTCGGCCAGGTCGTCCCGCACTTGCACCACATCAGGCAAGGTGGTCAACATTTCCCGCACTTCGACCCCTAGGCGGCGCAGCGTTTCGATATCGCTGCCGTAGAGACGCATCTCCACTGGGGCATTGTAGGGCGGCCCCTGCTGCAATTGCTGCACAATCACGCGGGCCGAGGGAAACAGCTCGTTTAGCTCTGTCTGCAAATCCTGCACAATGCCTTCCACGTTTTGCTCAGACTTGAGCTGCACCATAGCCTGGGTGTAGTGGGCCTGGTTTTGGCGGTTGCCCGTCAGGTTGTAGTAAAACTTGGGGGCACTTTCGCCTACAAACCAGTGGACATCCTGGATTTCTTCATGCTGCATCAGCACGTCGCGGGCTTGAAGGGCGGCCTGACGAGTGTGTGCGATCGCAGTTTGGGGGGCAAACTCGATCTCGATCTGCACCTGATCACGGTTCACTAGGGGGAAAAACTGCTCATCTAACGTCCCTGCTGCAATTAAGCCGATCAGCGGAATTGCCATGGTTAGGCCGACTGTGAGCCAGGGATGAGCCGTTACCCAGGCCAGAGAACTGCGGTAAAGACGCCCCAGTCGAGGCGATGAAAACCCGTCATACCACCAGGCACCGGGCCGCACCAAGACCCGCATCGCCCGCTCTCGCAGGCTGAGCTGAGATAGCGGGCGAATCGTCCGCTCACCCTGACGGCTGTCAACCAGCACCCGGCCGGTCAGCGCCGCAATGACTGTCAGGGAAATGGCTAGGGATGACACCAACGCCAAAATCACGCTCAGAGCAATCGAGCCGACAAACTCTCCAGCGGCTCCAGGCAGCAGGTAAATCGGCAAAAAGGTCAGAACGGTGGTCAGAGTAGAAGCTAGCAGCGGCACCTGCAGATACTTCACTGTTTTGGTTACGGCCTGCAGAGGGGCTTCGCCCTGCTGCATTTCCACCTGAATTTCATCGACAACCACAACGGCATTGTCGATCAGCAGCCCCAGGGCAATGATCAGCCCAGTCACCGACATCTGGTGAACAGCTACCCCAAATACGCTCATCCAGCCCAATACCGCAGCAACCGTCAACGGCAGCGCCAGCCCAACCACCAGCGCCGATCTCCAACCCATGCCGACCAGCGCCACCAGTACCACCAGCACTGCCCCAAATAGCAGGTTAAGCATCAAAGTGCTCATGCGGCTTTCAACATAGCGGCTCTGATCAAAAATCAGCTCCAGGCTCACCCCCTGGGGCAGACGTTCTCGAAAGGCTTCTAGCTCACGCCTGACAACGACAGCCCACTGGTCAATTCGCAGTCCAGACTGCATCATCACCCCCAAGACAACCGCTGGCTTGCCGCTGACAATCGCTAGATGGTTGAGGGGGTAGCGAACCCCACGACTGACCTGGGCAATATCGCTGAGCCGTGTGAACTGTCCGCCGCTGGCTTGAACGGGCAATTGCCGAATCTGCTCGGTCGTTTCCAACTCGGTATTGACCTCAATGGCAATATCTTGCTCTGGGCTGCGAAGCTGACCAGCCGTCACCTTGGCATCACTCAGGCTGATCTGCTGGGCTAGCTGCTGCGGCGACAGCCCCACCCCCGTCAGGGTGGAAGCATCGATCTCAACCAAAATTTCTTCGTTAGGGCTGCCGAAAAACTTCACATCTTCGGTGCCGTTTAGCCCTCGCAGAATGACGCCAAGCTCTTCGCTGTAGCGCCCCAGTACAGCATAGTTAGGATCACTTGGCAGGTTCCAGGTCAAAGCTGCGATCGCAGTGTATGCCTTAACGTAGGATTCCTCTAACTCAGGCGTTGTGGCCCCAGGGGGAAACACAGCGGCAGCATCATTGAGCTTGTCTCGCACCAACGACCAGACAGGCTGAGCATCTTTGACGGCATCGACCAGTTCCACGACAACTGTTGAGAAGCCCACCCGCGAGTCGGAGGACAAAACTTTGATGGCTTCAATCTCTGAAAGTTCTTTCTCAATAGGCGTCGTAACTAGGGCCTCAACCCGCTCAGCATTAGCGCCGGGGAACGCCGTATTGACCGCCGCGATCCGAGAGATCAGCTCTGGGTCTTCCTGGCGGGGCAGTGCCTGAAAAGAGGATAACCCCCAGGCCAAAATCATGATGACCGTGAGAATGAGCAGGCGCAGGTTTGTGTAAAAAGGGCGAACCATGAGTCCAGTCCAAAATTTCAGTCCGAAGTTTGAGTCCGAAGTCAACGAAAATCAGTTCATAGGCCGGACACGCTGACCTGGCACTAAGCGATGGGTGCCACTGGCCACAATGCGATCGCCCGGCTGCAGCGTTCCTCGCGCGAGCACCCGACTACCTTCCTGGTGCAAAATTTCCACTGCCTGAGGCTGAACCTGATAAGTGTCTTCACCTGCCTCGGTAGGCATGAGCACATAGCAGTCCCACAACCCCCGAATGCCTTGAGTCAATGACTCTATTGGCAGCCACACACCGTCTGCAGGAATAGTTTGGGCTAACTCCACTCGAACAGTTTGACCTGGGCTGAGGCGGGAAATGGCTGACGGCTCTAGGGCAAAGAGAACCCCCTGAGTGCGCGTATCCGGATCAATCTCGGGCAGCAGAGCCGTTACGGTCGCTGAGTAGGTCTCACTGCCTAGTCTGAGCGTTTGGGCGCTGCCGATCTGAAGCTGGCTAGCCGCCTCTGTGGGCAGGCCAATGCGAGCCTCTGGAGCCGCATTTTCTACCAGACGCACCACCGACTGACCAGCATTAACGACGGTACCTTCATCCACCTGGCGAGCTGCCACAATACCGTCAAAGGCGGCTGTCAGCGTGCTCTTGCCGATGGTGACATCGAGGTCAGCAAGGCTAGCATCAAGCTGCTGCACCAGCGCTAGCTGGGCCGCAATCTGCTCTTGGCGAGTGCCATTACGTAGCTCCTGGAGGCGGCTTTGGGCCTGGTCTAGCCGCGCCTGCAGTGCCCCTTGGCCAAAGGTAAATTCATCCAGTTCTTCCTTTGAAATTGCCCCAGCAGCATAGAGGCTTTCTCGCCGCGATCGCTGAGTTTGCTGTAGGGCTAGCTGCTGCTCCAGCTCTTGCACCGCTGCTTCAGCCGCAGCAATACCTTCTAATCTCGGGCCTGCCTGCAGCTCGGCTAGCTGAGCCTGCACCCGCGATCTTTCGGCGACGAGCTGCTGCCGCTGGGTTTGCAGATTGCTGATATCGAGTCGGGCAAGGGGTTGCCCGGCTACCACCCGGTCGCCCTCTTTGGCCAAAACGTCTACCAGACGACCACTGCGCTCAAACCCCAGTTCGCTGGTGCGCAGGGCGGCAATCTCACCCGTGTAGGCTCGAGAGACTGAGTAGCTAGTGACGGGTTCGACGGTTAAAACCTCTACCGGTAAGGGTTGGCTGGAGACGGTGTCGGCCTCTTCGGGGGGGGTTGCTGTCAGCGGCATTCGAGCGACAGACAAACCGAGCAGCAATCCTAGGATTCCAAGGCCGATAAAGAGTCGGGGGTGACGCTTGAGCTGTTGAGGTGGATTTAGTGGAGTGGGATTGGAGGTCATGGGAAAGATGAGGAAATCGGTGGCGCGATCGCAAACAAACAAATGGCCGAATAGAGCCTGAACTGGTGGGTTTCGCCAAATCTCAAGCCGACCTACAGAACTACAAACCTGTGCTATCTCAGTTCTCAGAGTCGCAAGCGCGACCAAATTTCAGCAGAGAAGCGCAGCCCTTGGCGTACTCAACGATGCGATCAACGATGTCTGCTTCTAGCCAGGCGCTCTTAGGGAGCGGGGTCTGCGAGATAAAGCTTTTTAGCCTCAAATATTGAGCGTATTCGTGCTGGTCGTGGGCCTCATAGCCGCGGGGCATGCTGGTGAGCTTGTCTTCGTCGCTGAGCGACAAACCCGCATCGTTCAGGCCTTGCAGCACCTGGGAAAATGCCTCCGGTTCCTCGATGATCTTGTCTCGCAGGGTGGCTAGTTCGGCCGCCTTTAGCTTGTAAAATCCGCAGGCGATCAAGCCGCCTGAGCCATCGAGTTGAACGTAGAGCATGCCGTCTTTTTCCGCTTTAGTGCCCGAAGGCGTCAGCACACCGCTGACATGGGTGCTGTAAGGGGACTTGTCTTTAGAGAAACGAATATCGCGGTTTTGGCGAAACATGGTTTTGGAGCCGCCTGCTAGGGGCAGAGTTGTCTCCGCGAGACGATCAGTTGCCCGCTCTAAAACTACGCTAAAGGGCTCTCTGAGATAAGCCTCAAAATCCTTCCGATGTGCGTCGTACCAAGACTTGTCATTATTTGCGGCAAGGCCCTCTAGTAGGTCAAACGATTTACGGGTGAAGTTAAGCTCCGTCATGGATACCTCTTCGAGAGTATTGATAAAGATCCAGCAGCAGGAATGTCGTTCGCCTGTGTGACCCATCGACTGAAATTCAATAGGGTTGATCCACAGCAGAGATATCTGCATCAAAATCGTGCTTATTAATAGTTAACACGGTATAGATTACAAAACAAATATAAAATAGTAATAGTTTGATACCTGGCTTGATATCCATGAATCTGAAAACTTTGAGCGCCTTCATCGTGCTGGCTGAAGAGCTGCACTTCGGGCGGGCTGCCCAGCAATGCGGTATGTCTCAACCGGCCATGAGCCGTTTGCTGAGCGAGCTAGAAACGGATCTAGGCGTGAAGCTGCTGCACCGCACCTCCCGCGAAGTCTCCCTTACCAATGCAGGCAGAGGATTCCTCGACTCTGCGAGAAAGGCTGTAGCCTATGCTGATATGGCGGTTCGAGCAGCCAAGGCAGGAGCCGTTGACGGCATCGATTCGCTGACGGTGGGAATGATGATCGGGACAGAGCAGCCGTTGGTTGGAGAGTTGATCGCTAAATTCAAGCGGCTCCACCCCGAAACTCGGATATCCCTGCGCCAGCTGGAGGAACGCTCGATTGGGGCGGCACTGGCTAATGGTGAGATTGATGTTGCGATCGCATGGGATGTCTCTATTCCCACTGGAATCAACCGCCACCGGCTTGGAATGGTGCCGATGGCGGTGCTGGTTCAGTCCGGCCATGAACTCGAAGGGAAAGAGCCGCTGAGCTTAGCAGATCTAGCAAGCTATCCCATCATCCTGCCCGATCGAGATCGCCAGCCCATTATTTACGATACCTACCGTCGCTACACCGCCGAGGCGGGCTTTGAACCTCATATTGCAATCGATGTTTCCACCATGTCTGACACCCTGGCGATGGTCGCTGGCGGCGTCGGCGTTGGTCATGCTCCCGTTGTGCCCGGTTTAACCTTTCCAGGCATCTCTATCTTGGAACTCAAGCCGCAATTTGAGTTCCACTATGAGCTTGCCTGGGCCCACTCAATTCCCTCAGTAGAGAGTCTGCTCAAACTTTGTTAACGGATGGGTGACTATGCAGTTTTTTCGCAGTCATTTGTAAATATTGAGCGGTTCAACAACACCTTGAGTCAACAGATTTCCGCTTTGTTCGGCGCAGCTTGTCCTTCTCCAAGTGCCTACGCAACCACACTGGTTTGCTGTAGAGTTTTATCCACCACACACATCATTATCTATTTAACACTACTCCTCTCCACATCTGTAAAGAAGAGTTGGAAGTTTGTTGGTTTTTTTCCAAGGGACGCTACACGCTTCATGTTCTAAAAAAGCGATATCGAACGGTTTTATTTCCTAATTCAATGATTGCGTCGGAAGGTATTGGGCGTAACCCCAGTTAATTTACGAAACTGATAAGTTAAGTGGCTCTGACTACTAAAACCACACCGAACAGCGATGTCTGCAATTGAATAATCCTGTCGCTTCAACAACTGCTTTGCCCGCTCAACCCGCTGCTGCATAATATATTGCCAGGGGGACATTCCCATTGACTGCTTAAACAGGCTTGCAAAGTAGCCCAGATTAAAGCTTGTCACTTGGGCTAAATCGGTCAGCTGAATCTCCTGCTCAAGATGAGCATTAATATAGTCCAGCACTTGGTTCAACTTCAGCACACTCAACCCTGGCTCAGATCGCGACAGCTTGAGTGGGTGTGACGCGTAGCTTCGTAGCAGGTGAACCGCTAACAATTGTGTTAACGAATCTAGATACAGCCTGCTTCCCCAGGCGGCTGTCTGCATTTCGTTCTGGATAGATTGGACGATCCAATCAATCTGTCGGTCACGCTGTTTGAACGTGCTGACTAACTCAACTTCCGCAGGAGAGGAGCAGATCTCTGTCAAAGAAAGCTGTTCCAAAAAAAGTGGGTCAATGTTAAACGACACAACCTCATCTGTAGAGTCACAAACACATCGAAAAGGCACTCCAGCAGGAATCAGTATGAGATCACCAGGGCGCAGTGAATCATCATATTCTTGACCATCCATGTGAATTATCTGGCGCGAAACGTTACCCAACTCAAAGATCAAAAGGTGATGCGTTGAGCCGCCCGACACTTCACATTCCCCGGAGGGCTGTACCTGGTGCTCAAGGGTAATGCCGCCCGAGTGGAGACTCTGGCTAAAGCGCACCCACCCTGGTTGAACTATCTCCGTTGGGTGAAGAGCTGTTTCAGAAGGCATCCATTTCACCTCACTAGCTCGTTAGCAGGAAATATCCGAGAATTTTGATAAATTTCAGAAGAATTTGAAAGACAAGCCCCCAGCAACACCTCGATAATAAACGCCTTTGGTTGAGTCTGCAAAAATACAGGTGATTGCTGGCGGAACTATGCAAAAAATTGAATTTACTAAAAGACTGCTGCTATTAATTGCGCTTCTAAATCTAGTCGGTTGTCAATCTCTTAATTTTCCTTCAGACGGCGGACAACCTTTTCAGGCTAACAATGTGTCTCAACCTGAGGAAGAAAATGTTTCCCTCGATTGGTTTACCTCCTCTCAGCTAGAGCCTACTGATACAGTTTCTGTGCTAGAAGCAAAGACCTTCATCAGCAGTGTCTATCAAACCCTCGATGAGGAGATCTTTGATCCTGCTTTCAAGGAGGAGGAGCGTGACCAGCAATTGCAGGAACTGTTAAATACAGCAGATACTCAGGCCAACTGGTCAAGAGCAGAAATTACCCAACAGGTTAGCAACGAGTTGCAAAAGCTCTCTGTGTCGCACCTGAGACTTTTAGATCCGGTAGAAGGGGAAAGGTTGTTCCGCATATTCGAGCAGGAACCTCTACCAGAAGAAACCCCTGAGCCAGCCATTGCAGCCGAAATGAGAGGCGACATTGGTATCCTTCGAGTTGAAAGTTTTATCGTTCCTCTCATTACTAAGGCAGAGCTTGATCGAGCTAAAGCTCAACTTACTCAGGCCAAGGTCATCCTCATTGATGTTCGTAGGAATGGAGGTGGCTACGGGTCAAGCGTTAGCTATCTCGTCGAGGATATTATTGGTCCTAATAAGGTGCTCTGGCGCGATAGAACCCGCGAAGGACTACAGATGCAGGAGCCCTACGTCTTCCAAGGCTATTTTGACGATGCTGTTAATCTAAAAGCAAAAGCAGAAATTGAGCTGGGAGAGCAGCACCCCTACATTGAGTGGCAAACGCGATCAGAAGCCCAAATAGATCCAAGACCGCATTTCGTTCTGATTGATGATCAGTGCGGCTCAGCTTGTGACCTGTTTGCGGCAGTCATTAAAGACCACGGAACTGCCCAACTTTTGGGCATTCGCACCATGGGCGCACTCTTGGGAGGCGACGCGTTTAGATTAAACTGGCCGGGCTACGCTCTTATTGCCCCAACCATGCAGGTTGTTTCGCCCAAAGGCCACACGATTGAGGGAGTAGGTGTGCCACCCGATATTGAAATTCCTGAATGTGCAAACGGCGGTAGTCAATGTCTTGAGAAAGCACTCGAAATTGTCAATGCAGCAGGGCAATAGTCAGACAGGTTATTTTGCACCGCTAGGAACAGCAATGCACACTCCGTTGTCTTAGTGCTCAGGCTGGCGTAGAAAAATGCATTATTTCAGGATTAGGACATGAAACAACTCTACAAAATTGCCTTAGTCACTGGGTTAGCAGCTGCGCTACAAGTATTGCCCCAGTCGGTTTACTCCCAAACCCCCGTCCAAGAAACACCAGAAACCCCAGCAGATACAACCCTTTCCCTTCAGTTTCCACCCCTAACGGGTCCTTACCAAGTGGGTAAAACGTCTTACTACTGGGTTGACTCAGATCGCGCAGAAACATATACCTACGAAGCCTATGACCTGCAAACGCAACAGTTATTAACAACCCCGCCGCCCACCGATAGGCGGGAACTGCTGGTTCAAGTTTGGTATCCGGCTGTTGCAGAAGCTGCTGACGAACTAGTTCCTTACATGGATGAGGGCTTTGCGATCGCAGCCGCTGAACCCTTCAGCGAAGCCTTTGGAGTTACCCCCGAAGCCTTTACTGAACTCATCACCCAGCACGTTTACCCCTACGCCCGTGCCAATGCGGCTATTGCCGATGCCCCAGAGCCCTACCCCGTCATTCTGCTTTTTCCCGGCTTTGGCTCTCCGCCTAATAAGTACACAGCTTTGATCGAACAGTTTGTCAGTCATGGCTATGCAGTTGTTGGGGTCACGTCTACCCATGAAACTCCAACGACATTTCCCGATGGGCGAGTGACAACTCAATCCACCGTTTTTGACTTTTCCTCGGCTGACGAAGAGACCGAGCAGCGCGTTTTTGACCAGGCTGTTAAAATTCGCGCAGCCGATGCGAGCTTTGTTTTAGACCAGCTGGAGCAGATTAATCAGAAGGATCCGCAGGGGCTATTGACCTATCGCTTAGACTTGAACAACATTGGTATTATGGGTCACTCTTTAGGTGGCGATACTGTAATTGAGGCGATGCGGGTAGATGCTCGCTTTGATGCTGGGCTCGACCTTGATGGAGGCGACTATGGCCCTATGTTTAGTGGTGAAACTACCGAAAGGCTAGAGCGCCCCTTTATGGTCATGTTTGGTGAAGGAGATTCGTTTGCGCTGCAATCAATTTATCCCTCGTTTCTGGGAGATACCTATCGCCTCACCATTCAGGGAAGTATGCACAACTCCTTTTCAGATATGGCTTTATTACCGCCTCTTTTCCTGGCCCATTCTGGTCAGCCGACGCTGCCTGTCCAAAATTGGCTGGGTTCGATTGAGCCTGAGCGGGCAACAGAAATTATCAATGCTTATGGCCTAGCGTTTTTCAATCAGTACCTTAAGCATCAAGATGAGAGGTTGTTAGAAAACGCATCCCCTAACTACCCTGAAGTTGTATTTGAGTTTTACCCCAAGCAGGCTACTTACTAGCTGGAAAGGCTATCCTGCTGAACCTGCCGAGGGTAGGCTGGTCTGCTGCACCAACCAGTAATGCAAACCCGCCATCAAGACTGCCAATAGCAGCGTCAACACCAGTGACAGGCTGATGGTGCGTACTGACCCAAGCGATCGCAAAAAACACCTCAGCATAAACCGCCCCACGGTGAGCCCCAACCAGTAGGCGCTCATGCTGTATCCGGCAATCAGCTCCGGTGTTGAGCGGCGATGAACTATACAGGGTAGGCCCAGTTGCCAATAAACGCTTCGGCCCCCACATATGCTGCCAGAAGCAGCCCCGTGAGCAAGACAATGGGCGTTTGCTCCAAACAAAAATGTTTTCCGAATGTTCTTCAGATTACTTGAAATCTAGAAGGAGTGTGGCAAGGTGTAAGGATTCGATCACCGATAAGTCGATAGATCTACCGGTGATTCTCCTTTTTATTCAAGGTTAGCTATGACAACTCTTCAATGGGTCGCTTCGGGTGAACCGGTTGACCGCTCGACGCTTCGACCAACTTTTCACCAGCAACCGCTCAGGAATTCCTGGGGTTACGGGCGGGCTTATGTTGTGGTGGCAATGATTGCCCCACTCGTGCTGCTGGGACTGCTGCTGGTACACCTGAATACTCTGAGTCAGCAGTGGGGTAGTTGGCTGTGGCAAATGGCTAGACCCCGTTGACTTCAAGCTTGACGTGAACCTGATGAACTTAGTCGATTACCGGAAGAAACAGATGTTGAAGGATGCTCAAGGTTTGCCTGTCACGACGAACTCGCCCCAGGCGATCGCTGCGATCAATGGCTTTGTGGAGCAGTCCCTGCGCTATGGTCGTCATACAGAGACGCTGGTGCTCAAAGGCATTACGGCTGATCCAAATTGCGCCCTGCTGAGAGCCTATGCGGCTGCCTACTACCTGAGCCAGGAGAATGAGGTAGACCGGGCTCGGGCAGAGCAGCACCTAGCGCAGATGCAGTCGGGGCTGGATCGGGTTTCTCGGCGGGAGCAGCTGTACATTCGTGCGATCGCAGCCTGGGCCAGCGGCAACTTTGATCAGGCCATTGCCGATCACGAAGCCTTGGCCCTAGCATTTCCTCAAGATTTGCTCTCGGTGCAGCAGGGGCAGTACCACTTTTTCTACCGAGGCGAGAGTGCTCGGCTTCTAGAGCTGGCCCAGAGCGTGGTTCTTGCCCATCGGGAAAGCCCTCGACTGCCCCTACTTCAAGGTATGGTGGCCTTTGGCTTAGAGCAGTGCTATCAGCTGGATGAAGCAGAGCGGTTGGGCAGGCTTGCGACCAAGAACTACCGCCACAACCCCTGGGCGCACCATGCCGTCGCTCACGTTCTCGATACCCAAGGCCGCTGCAATGAGGGCATTGCCTGGATGGAAGGGCTGGCCGATACCTGGGAGTATTGCAATTCCATGCTCTACACTCACAACTGGTGGCATATCGCTCTGTTTTACCTGGCCCAAGGCAATGCGGCGGCGGCGCTCAGGCTCTATGACCAGCACATCTGGGGCAAAGCCCGCCGGGAGTCACCTAAAGATCAGGTGGGAGCCATTGCCCTACTGCTGCGGCTGGAGCTAAAAGGCGTTAGCGTAGGCCGTCGCTGGCATTCGATGGTTCGCTATCTCAAGGCCCGCACCCAAGAACATGCCCTGCCCTTTCAAGATCTGCATTTTGTCTATGCCCTGGCGCGCGCAGGGCAGCAGTCCCTGGCCGAAGCCATGATCGAAGACATGGATCACTATGCTCAAACCCTAGATTCCATACAGTGCCAGCGCTGGTGCAACCTGGCTATCCCGGCTGCCGAAGGGCTGGTCGCTTATGCGAGAGGCTGCTGGAGCAGCGCCGCAACTTACTTAAAGCCGGTTCTGCCCCACCTAGATCAGCTTGGCGGCAGCCACACCCAGCGCAGGCTATTTCAACAGATCTATCAGCAGGCAGTTTTAAAGTCGCAAATGAACTCCCGATTTGCCGCCAGCGCTGCCCTGTGCAGCTCAAGCACAGGCTGGTAGTCAGCTAACTCCACTGGGGCAAACCGGCGCACACCAGCCCGAGCCAGGCTCCGCTGCAAACAGGCGTCAGGCCGACACAAAGCCTGTCGAATCGTTTCCTGTAATGATGGCTCTAGCCGCTGCGACACCGCAAACGGCGGCATGGGAGAAGGCCCCAAAGAGGTGATCACCCGCAGCTGATCCCTTAACTCGGGCTTGTCTGTTAGCGCCCGCTCAAACACGGTGCTGTCTATGGCGGTACAGTCCGCTTTGCCTGCGAGAATCCACTGGAGCGATCGCAAGTGAGCCTCCGACTGCACCACCTGCCGAAAAAATCCCTGCACCTGCCCCCGCTGCAACAAGTGGTACCGCATCAGGTTATAACCGCTGTGAGAGCCCGTATCGTTGTAGCAAAAAACAGTTTGAGATAAGTCCTCCCAGGCTCGCAGCGAACTGTCGGCCCGCACAATCACATCTGAAAAATAGATCGGCCGATCGCCATAGCGATCGGCCTGCATAACAGGAGCCACTAGCGGCCTGAGTTGCCCAGGAAAAGCCTGATCCAGCCGCATCAGTGGCAGCCCACAGATAAAACACCCCTCCCAACCCTCCTCAGCCAACTGCGAATCGGTTAAGGGATCAGCCTCTGCTGCAAAGGTTTGCACCTCCTTCTCCAGGACGCGCCCCAGGTAATCTCCCACCGCCTCATAGAGCCAGAACAGGTTAGGTGCGAGGTAAGAAACTATCCGCATAGGTGGATTAGATATTAGACTACCCTCGAACTTAAAAGTCTAATCTTACTAAACTACGAGCACAATTGATTTGGAATCGCTTTCTTCTGATTGAGCTGACTCTAAATTCCTAAAACGCGAATGTTTGTTAAGCAATATTTCGCTACTGCATCAAAAGTTGGGAGGAACTCAAATAAAAGTGCACTGTACAGCCAGCAAGAATTTAGCTTTGCCTCGTATTGTCAATCACATTTCAAATGAAATATCTTCCTAACGGTACAGAGATATTGGAGAATTGCATTTCTATTGATAGTTAAACAATTTGAATAAGGGTAATCGAGTTTCGGAAAAGTTATTTAATGGGTCAATTTATAGTCGCGTCTGATTTAAAGAACCTGCTTTTATAGAAATCCGATCGGTAGCCCACGTCGTATTAGAAATAGACAGCTTGTAAACCCGATCTTTTTCGAAGGCTGCGTCTTTTCAGCTAGCAATGCCAGCTCATTATAGTGGTATAGCTAGCTTCGCTCGGCTATACCTTCTTAATCAACAAAGAACTTGCTAATGAGATATTCTTTGAACTACATAACTGCGGTTGTGGCACTGTCAGGGTTAGTTGCAGTACTGCATTCAGCTCCAGCATCGGCTGTAGCGTTTGAGGAAAATGAGGATGCTGGCGAGGCCTTAGGCAGTGCCCAGATCATCCCCTCAGGACCTATGATGCTGGAGACAATTTCTGGCACACTGTCTGGATTTGATGACCCCGCTGATCTGTTTCAAATTTTTCTTGCGGGAGGTCAAACTTTCTCTGCAACTACAGTTGATAGCGCTGACTTTGACACCCGGCTGTTTCTCTTTGGTGAACAGGGGTTTGGGATCTACTTCAATGAGGATGCTTCTAGCGAAACTTTGCAGTCTGCGCTGCCAGCAAGTAATGCTTTTACCCCTACCAATTCTGGAATTTACTACTTAGGGATTGCTTCTTTTGACTACAGCCCAGTTAACGCAGAGGGAAACAGAATTTTTCCCAGCTTTTCTGATTTTCCAATAGATACTCCTCTAGAAACCATCTTTACGAGCGTATCTGGACCGACGGGGCCTGGGGACGATGCCCCCCTCAGCGGATTTGACGGCGCAATTTTAAGCAGCGGCGGCAGCTACACCATTGCTTTAACCGGAGTGCAGGCAGGTGAAGCAGCTGAATCCGTTCCCGAACCAGCATCAACGCTGGCTTTGCTTGCCCTAGGTGCTGCAGGAGCGGCTCTACATCTGAAAAAGCGACAGGAGCAAGCTGACCTCAGCTAGTACCCACTTTTACAGAGTGGCCGAAGTGCGATCGCACTTCGGCAGATCCAGCGGCGCAGCAGGCCAACAACTGAGTGCCTATCTTGCAAGACCCTCTCAGGCAGGGGCTGGTTTTGGCTTGGCTGCTCACACCTTCCAAAGTATTTGATACCTTCATTAGGAATAAGTCATGACCTTGCAAAGTAAGCGAATCGGTCAAACAGCTTTTGCTTCTCGCCGCAAGCTGTTGAAATGGGGCCTTTGTGGTTTGGGTGCAGCCGCCTTAACTACCGTACCCAAGACCGTGATGGCGCAAATGGGTCGGAGCGTAAAAACTCTGACGTTCAACGCTGATGATATTGGCATCCTCAACTTTGCGCTGCTGCTGGAGGAGCTAGAGGCAGCATTTTACGCTGCGGTTGTTCGCTCTGGCAAAATTACCAACCCCCGCGAACTTGAGTACGTCAGGGTATTAGGCGTCCATGAAGCAACCCACGTGACATTTTTGCGAGATGTGCTGGCTGAAAACGCCCTCTTTCAAACTAGAGACGTAAGCTTTAACTCAACTGGACTAGCGGCGCTGCTGACCAACCGCGACACCATTTTAAATACTGCGGTCGCCCTAGAAGATACCGGAGTGCATGCCTACAACGGGGCAGGACCCAGTCTGACCAATCCGACCTACATTTTGGCGGCTGGTTCCATTGTCTCGGTCGAAGGCCGCCATGCTGCCGGAGTTCGAGCTTTGTTAGGACGGCCTGTGACCGAACCAGATGAGGATCGGGCAATCAGTGACGCCAGCTTGGTCGATAGCCTCAATCCCTTTAAAGGGCGTGCTTACGACGAACTCTACACACCAAAGCAAATTGTGGGCATTGTCAGTTCCCTCAACATTATCAACAACCCAATCAACGGGACGCTGGTTGCCTAAGGAACAATTCACCCTGACAGTCCTGACAAAACTTCCCGACAAAACTTGTAGTAACGCAGGCAGCGAACCACTATGCAATCTCGTTTATACCCTTTTGAAACTGCAGCCAGAGGTCTGAGGCACATCAGCACCCGAGCGCTTTCTCTACTTGCAGGGGCTGCATTTCTGATGCTCTTCCTGGTGCTCTTTTTGCTGTCATCTCTCACGATGGCTCCAGCTGCCTCGGCTCAAAATCTAGGCCCCGTTCTATCGCCCCAACAGGTAGTTGAATTTGCGCTGACCTTAGAAAAGCTGGAGGCTGACCTCTACCGCCGCAGCCTGCAGGCCACCCAGAGCGGTTCCTTGACAAACACACCTAGGCTAGTCAGAAGCGTCTTTGCTTCCTATGGCGAAGACGAAGCCCAACACGTCATGGATTTATCCACAGTGTTGACCAGCTTAGGGGGCGATCCAGACGCCATTACCATTCCAGATAGTCCTAACTACAACGCCATTTTAGGGCGTGACCCGTTTGCTAATTTGGCCGATCTGCTTCTGGCCCTGCAGCGGGTTGAAGACTTGGGAGTAGCTGCCTACAAGGGGCAAGTTCCCAACCTACAGGCGGCCGGAAGTACTGTAATTCTGGCTGGAGCCCTTGAAATTCATACGGTAGAAGCTCGCCATGCGGCCGGTATTCGCTATCTGAGACAGGTTCTGCAGAATGCGAATATTCGTCCTTGGATTCGGGATGCAGGTGAGGTGATCTATCCCGAAGTCCGAGCAGATTTTGTGATTCCTTTTGAAGATGAAGCCTTTGATGGGTTTGCCACCAGTGATGAGGTTTTGGCCTTGGTGGGTCCAGTTTTGATGCCAGCCGCTGCTCAGCAGGTCAGCCGTGAACGGCCTTCTCCAGCTGTTTTAGAAGGCAGCATCACTCAGTCCGATTGCCCGGCTCAAACTAACCTTGTATTCCTCTCAGGAGGCTACATCTGTAATCCCTAAGCCAGGCATCTATCATCTCTTTTAGGGTGTGAGGAGAGCGGAGAGCAGTTGCTTTCCGCTTCTTCTTTACTCCTCTTTTGTCACTCTGGAGCAAGGATAATCGTGCCTCACCTGCCAACAACCATAGCCGTTCCACCGCCGCGCCGTGTCGGTTCTGCCGCTGCAATGATGGAGCCCTCTGGGCTGGTAATTAGACCTACGGCTGCACCCATTTCGGGCACAGGCGCTAAACCATGTCCCATTGCAGTCAACGCCTGACCGATCGCCGTCTGCTCAAAGTTGCTATCTACTTGAGTGGTGCCAGTGTTGCGTTGAGAAATGCGAGGGGCTGCGATCGCATCTGGTAAAGACAGCCCGAAGTCGATCAGGTTTACAGCAATACCCGCAACGGTTGTGATGATGGTGGAGCCGCCAGGGGAGCCAAAGGCCAACATGTCACCCTTAGGGCTACGGGCAATCGTGGGGGACATGCTGCTGCGGGGCCGTTTACCCGGTTCAGGAGCATTGGGATGAGGGCTGACGGGATCAAAATCAGTCATTTCGTTGTTGAGGATAAAACCGTAGCCTGGGACAACCATGCCAGAACCGCCAATCGATTCGAGGGTAAGGGTATAGGACACCACATTGCCCATGCGATCGTTAGTCACTAAATGGGTCGTTGAGGTGCCAGAGTGTTCATCTAAAAGGGCCACGGGTGGGAGGCCGGTCATACTGGGGCTAGGATCAACCTGATAGGGGAGAGGATTGCCGGGGGCGGCACGAAAGTCCTGAGCGGCATCGGGAACGCGATCGCTAATCAAGGCCCGTCGGGTTTCGATAAAGTCAGCACTTCGCAATCCGGGGAGGGGCACATCCACATATTCTGGATCGCCTAGGTAGGCGTTGCGGTCGGCAAAGGCTAGGCGCTCTGCTTCAATAACGGTGTGCCAGGCTTTGGCGCGATCAGCCTGACCCAGGTCAAACCCCTCTAGAATGCTCAAAATTTCCCCGGTAGTGATGCCGCCACTGCTGGGTAAGCCCATGCTGTAAAGGGTGTAGCCCCGATAGCTAGTGACCGTGGGCGGACGAACCCGCACAGCGTAGTGATCGAGATCCGTCAGCGTCATGCCGCCGGGAATGATGGGAAAAGGAGGGTTGGCCACCGCTGGCGGGCGTTGTACCGTTTGAACGATCGCCGCTGCAATATCACCCCGATAAAAGGCATTCACACCCTGCTCAGCCAGCAGGCGATAGGTTTTGGCTAGGTCAGGACTTTTAAAGCGCGAACCCACAGCAGGCAGTTTGCCGCCGGGCAGGTAGAGGGCTCCAGTCGAGGTAAAGGCCGCAAAGCGAGCCTGGTTTTCTTCAATTTGTTGGGCAAAAGTTTCATCTACCACAAAGCCGTTTTCTGCCAGTGCGATCGCAGGTTGTAGGGCCTCTGCTAACGACAATGTGCCATAGCGATTTAGCGCTTCTGCCCACTCTAGGGGCGTTCCCGGTACACCCACCGCAAGGCCAGAGGAAATTCGGTTGGGGGAAAAGGGCAATACTTGCCCTGTAGGGCTATCTGGGTCTTTGAACAGGTTCACATCGGCAGCAGCAGGTGCCTGCTCGCGTCCGTCGATGGTGATCACGCGATCGCTATCCTTGAGATAGATCACCATGAAACCACCTCCGCCAATGCCGGCAGAAAAAGGGTCTGAAACTCCCAGAGCAGCGGCAGTAGCCACAGCTGCATCAATGGCATTTCCTCCCCGCTTCAAGACATCAATACCAATCTGGGTGGCGCGTGCGTCTACTGTTGCTACTGCGCCGCCTCGTCCCTGAGCCACAACAGAAGGGGTCTGGGACAGGAGTATCCGGTTCGACAAGAGGAAAAAACAGAGACAGCCTCCTAGCACCCCTAAGATAATTCGCCTGACCATACTGGTTCCTTCTACAGACTCTCTACAGTTTGGCTTAGAGGGTGTCCTGTTGTCTTATACGGCTGTCCTACAACTGGCTCACCCAGCAAAAGGTTATTCCCCCAGTTTTGATGGATGCTGATGTCAATAAAGAGTCTCTGCTGGCGGCTTTGGCATCTACTTCATTTCTGCACATTGCCTGTTACGGCGTCTTTCACCCTACAATCAAGCCAACCAAGCTATTGACAAGGCGATCGCGTTCCATCGGCAAAATATCTTTCCCATGCAGCATTTCCTGCACGATCATGAAATGCACAATTGCACCCACAAAAATTCGGGCTGTCGCTTCAGGGTCAGCTAGCTTGAGTTGGGGACAGTTCGTGAGGTAGTGACAGAGCCTACTAAAGGCGGTCTGTTCAATGTTGTGAACAAAAGCGCGAGCGAGCTGCGGAAACCGCCCTGACTCCCCCAAAATTAGCCGCATAAAGTTGAGAAACTGCGGCTCTGTAGCCCCAATATCGAGAGCTCGGTTGGCAAAACTTTTCAGAACGTCTTGGGGTGGCATCTGCAAAATCCGGTCATCCTCTGCACCAAAGATAGACTGGAACTTTTGCTCAACCAGACGCTGTATGAGGACAATAAACAAGCCTTCTTTGTCCTGAAAGTGGCTATATACCGTGGCCTTTGAGACTTTTGCTGCGATCGCAACTCGGTCCATCGTGGTTGCCGCATAGCCGTGGGTCAAAAACTCCTGCATTCCCCCTTCTAAAATGGCTTCGGTTTTTTCTGGAGAGAGCTGTCTCTCCGGGCGTCCAGATTTTGCCTGTCTCATCCGGGTTGTTTTTGACGCTAAACGGCTGTTTTCCCTTGACATTATAAACTAGTCGGTTTAGTTTAAACGCATAGCTAAACTAGCCGGTTTAGTTTACCGCTTTTACACCAGGAGGAACCATGATGTCAGATGCCACGGTTCAAACGGATGTGATTATCGTTGGAGCCGGCCCGACAGGGCTCTCGCTGGCTGTGCAGCTAATGCACTACAACATTGATTTTGTAATCTTCGACCAGAAAAAAGGGGTTACAGAACTGTCTAAGGCGCTGGTAGTCCACGCCCGCACGCTGGAAATTTACGACCAAGTGGGACTGGCAGAAAAGGCTGTTGCCGGGGGTGAACAGGTGCGAACTGTGGCCGTCATGCACGACGGCAAGGTCCGTGCCCGTCTCGACTTTTCAAACTTTGGCGCAGGTCTTAGCCCCTTTCCCTTCATGCTCGTGTATGAACAGAGCAAAAACGAGCGTCTGCTGTATGAGCATCTGCAGCGCAACGGTAAAGCAGTGCATTGGCAGACCGAACTGGAGACTTTGACCCAAGATACAGACAAAGTGAGGGCAGTTGTTAGAACTTCCAGCGGCGAAACGCAAACGCTCGAAGCACGTTATCTCGTGGGGTGTGATGGAGCTGGTAGTCCTACTCGCAAGCTGCTTGATTTGCCCTTTGAAGGGTCAACGCATCCGCGCTTATTTTATGTCGCTGATGTGCAAATGGAATTTCCAAGGGAAGAGAACACGGCGTATCCTGTCTTAGGCGAAGACTCTTTTGTGCTGATGGCACCAATGCAGGGTGAAAACCGTTGGCGGCTGATTGGTAACCTACCTGAATACGAAGATCGGGTTGATCAGGAAGTCTCCTTCGAAGCAGTTGAGCCCAAAATCAAAGAGTTGGTACAACAGCCTTTAGACATCAAGACCGTACTCTGGTTTTCGAGCTACAAAGTGCATACTCGGCAGGCAGAAACCTTCTCGGTTGGCAGATGTTTTTTGGCTGGTGATGCAGCTCATGTCCACACGCCTGCAGGAGGGCAGGGCATGAACACAGGCATTCAAGATGCCTATAACCTTGCCTGGAAGCTTGCCTTTGTTTTGCAAGACAAAGCTCAGGACTCGCTGCTAGAAACTTACGACGAGGAACGGGTAGCCAATGCCAAACGGCTGCTGCAAACCACTGATCAGTTTTTTGATGTGGCAGCCAGCGATCGCTGGCATTTCCGCTTCTTTCGCGAAAACATTTTGCCAAGCCTGGTCGGGCTGGTGTCTCAGTTTGACGCAGCAAAGAAACTTTTATTTCCAATGATCTCTCAAATTGGGCTGGACCACCGTGATAGTTCCTTAAGTCAACATCAGCATGACCACAAGTTTGAAGTCAAAGCTGGAGATCGAATGCCATATTTTTCAGTTAATGGCAAAAACGTTTACGACCAGCTTCGCAGTCCTAAGTTTCACCTAATTATGTTTTCAGATGGGCAACAGGACTATGCGCATTTGAAGCCCAACCTTGAAGCTGAATACGGCGGCTGCGTAGATTTTCACATCATTCCGCTCTATCCGAAAGTGGTTGAGATCTTTGGCAGTCGTGAACCGTTTAAGGTGCTGCTGCGACCCGATAACTACATTGCGCTGATCTCCGCCGATGGCGCTTTAGACGATCTCAAAGGCTATTTCAATAAGGTCGTTGGGCGTACTCTTAGCTCAGCTTTATCCAGTTGAACTGAAAATCTAATTGAACTGAAAAGAAAAGCAGCAAGGACCATTCAAGGTCCCTATAGCTTCCTAACTTTCTGCATTTTAGGAGTTCATTACTTATGCAGGGCACAGCTCAAGATAGGAAACAATCTACTAAGGCCATCTCTCAAAGAGTCATTGCGATCGCAGGCGTAGTACTGTTAGCTGTCGTTGGCACGGCGGCGTTGCGATGGGTGCTCACAGCCTCGGTTGAGCAAGAAGAGGCTGCCCCTATAGCGGCCCCTGTGATTCAGACAGTCACTGCTTTGGGGCGATTAGAGCCACGGGGCACAGTGATTGCGCTGTCGGCTCCCACAGCCAGCCAGGGCAACCGGGTTGAACAGCTGCTGGTGCAGGAGGGCGATCGCATTCAAGCCGGCCAAGTCATTGCTATTTTAGACTCGCACGATCAGCGCCAAGCCGCCCTTGCAGAGGCAGAGGAGCAGGTGAATGTAGCGCGGGCTCAACTAGACGTGATTCAAGCGGGGGCAAAACAGGGTGAAATCAATGCCCAGCAGGCAGAAATTGAACGGTTGACTGCAGAACGTCAGGGCAGCATTGACGCGCAAGCAGCCACCGTAGATCGGCTGCAGTCAGAGCTGAGAAATGTTCAGGTCGAGTTTGATCGCTACCAGTCTCTATACGAAAGGGGAGCGATTTCGGCCTCTGAGCGTGACAACAGACGCCTAGCCCTCGAAACGGCTCAAGCCTCTGCCCAAGAAGCGCAGGTTAACCTCAATCGGCTCCGTTCGGTTGCTCCGCCAGAACTGAATCGGGCCAGGGCAACGCTGGAGCAAATTGCTGAGGTGCGCCCTGTTGATGTGCGTTCGGCGCAGGCAGAAGTAGAGCGTGCGATCGCAGCTCGCAACCAAGCGCTGGCAAGTTTTGATCAGTCCATCGTGCGTTCTCCTGTGGCGGGGGAAGTGCTCGATATTCACACCCGAGCGGGGGAAGTTGTCTCGTCAGATGGCATTGCCGAGATTGGGCAAACGCAGCAGATGCAGGTAGTTGCAGAAGTCTATCAAAGCGATGTCGGCAAAGTTCAAGCTGGACAACGAGTTCGAATCACCAGTGATTCCATTACGGGCGAACTGATAGGAAGGGTTGAGCGCGTGGGTTCTCAGGTGCGCCGACAGGCGGTTGTCAACACTGACCCTAGCGCCAATATCGATGACAGGGTGGTTGAGGTTTATATCAGCTTGGACGAGGTCTCTAGCCAAAAAGCCGCTAAGTTTACAAATTTGCAGGTTGAGGCGGTGATTGAACAATGATTGGATTTATTCAACAGCTGCAGCGCCGCACGCCCCTGGGATGGCTACAGCTGAGCCATGAAAAAAGTCGCTTGCTGGTTGCCCTAGCCGGTATTGCGTTTGCAGATGTGCTGATGTTTATGCAGCTCGGCTTTCAAAATGCGCTGTACGACAGCAATACCCGCGTTAGTCACGCCATGTCAGCCGATATCGTTTTGCTCAGTCCCAAAGCCCTTAATCTGCAAAATCTATCAACCTTTTCGCGGCGGCGACTGCTGCAGGCAAGGGATGTTCCAGGTGTCGAGTCGGCAACTGCGCTGTATATCAGCAGCATCACCTGGAGAAATCCCCAAACCCGTCTGAACGCTACGGTGCAGGTGTTGGGATTTAGGCCAGATGAGCCAGCCTTTGAGCTACCAGAAGTCAATCAGCAGCTCGACAAGCTGAAGTTGCCAGACACAGTTCTCTTTGATCGGGGTGCGAGAGGCAAGTATGCCGATGCGATCGCACAGGTAGACCAGGGCAACCCCATCACCACTGAAGTTGATCGTCGCACATTGACGATTGCCGGACTGTTTAGCCTGGGGGCATCTTTTGGCGCAGATGCTAACCTGATGGTCAGCGATCAGACCTTTCTCCAGCTTTTTCCGCGCCGAGAGGCTGCCAGCATTAGCCTGGGGCTGATTCAGGTGCAATCAGACTCCGATCCTCAGCAGGTGGCCGCTGCTCTAGCCTCCTATTTGCCCGAAGATGTGCGCGTGCTGACGGTTCAAGAGTATGTGCAGTTTGAGGAAACCTATTGGAGAACTGCCAGCCCAATTGGATTTGTCTTTGGGCTAGGAACTGTCATGGCATTTGTGGTGGGCGTTGTGATTGTTTATCAGGTTCTATCCACCGATGTCAATGCTCACTTGAAGGAGTATGCGACTTTCAAAGCAATGGGTTACGGCAATTCCTATTTACTGGGCATCGTGTTTGAAGAGGCAATTATCCTGGCCTTTCTCGGATTTATCCCCGGTGCCGTTTTGCCCCTGGGGCTGTATACCCTGGCAGCTCGAGCAACGGCTTTACCGATTTACATGACGGCTTCAAGAGCAGCCTTTGTCCTTGTGCTGACGGTTGTGATGTGTGCGCTTTCAGGTGCGATCGCAACCCGCAAGCTTCAGTCCGCAGATCCAGCAGATATGTTTTAAAGCGAATAATGGCTATCGCTATTTCGGTTCAAAATCTCGACCACACCTTTGGCCAAGGTCAGCTGCGTAAGCAGGTTTTATTTGATATCAATCTCGAAATCAATGCAGGCGAGATTGTGATCATGACTGGGCCTTCAGGCTCTGGAAAAACAACGCTGCTGACGTTGATCGGTGGGCTACGGTCTGCTCAATCTGGCCGCTTACAAGTCCTGGGGCAAGAATTGTGCGGGGCAACTTCTCGACAGCTGACGCAAGCCCGCAAGCACCACGGATACATTTTTCAGGCACACAACCTGCACAGCAGTTTGACGGCCCTACAGAACGTCAAGATGGGTCTAGAACTGCATCGAGAGCTAACTTCCGCAGATATGAAAGCGCGGTCGGTTGCGATGCTAAACCAGGTCGGCTTGGGAGAGCGCATCGACTATTATCCAGATGAGCTATCGGGCGGACAAAAACAGAGGGTTGCGATCGCACGAGCACTAGTTAGCCATCCCAAACTGGTCCTTGCTGACGAACCTACTGCCGCGCTAGACAGCAAATCAGGGCGAGATGTGGTTAACCTAATGCAGTCTCTGGCAAAAGAGCAAGGCTGCACAATTTTGCTAGTAACCCACGACAACCGAATTTTAGACGTCGCAGATCGCCTCATCCACATGGAAGATGGCGTGTTAAAGCGTAACTCGGCAGCTTCAGCCGTGGGTTAGGGGGCTGTGTCACGCGCCTGCTGAGCTCAGCCCCCAAGCACCTGCTGTATCTGCCGAAGTGCGTTGGTCGCACCATTGGAGTAGAGTGCAATGGCATTGCTGAGGCTGAGGCAGGGCATTTGAACATCTCTCTGTGGCCGTTGCAGGACGATCTTTACTTGCTCTATCGCCGCTGCCATTGTGCTCACCTGCACCCCATAGCGGCCCAGCCGACGCGACTGACGGTCGTATAGGCGGGGCAAAGCAAAGGCCACTAGCGGCTTCTTGAGGGCAGCACATTCATAAACTGTGTTGTAGCCACCGCCGCCTACTACGACCGCAGCCTGGGCAATCCAGGGCAACCCCGGCCAGGTTTGTAGCCATAGAGCGGGGGGACAGCCGGGGGGACAGTTAGCGGCCAGACACCGCACGCGGGCTTTGGGAAATGCCTGCTGCAGCTGATCGGTGAGGGTGCCAAAGAATTCTTGTTCAGCGGTGTTGCCTGCTGCACAGACCAGGATGAGGGGGTGCCCTCCGTTAGGGGCAGGGGTCGGAGCGCAGGGGCCTGCACCTTTAGTGAAGGTGGGATGCGCCAACCGTTTTGCTAGTTCTGCCGCGTCGTATATTAGCCAGGGCGGGGTGTGGCGAACTTGGGGCAGCGAGGCTAGGGGCACAGCGCCCTCCCCAGGAACAATTACCAGGTCGTAATAGCGAGCGACAAATTCTGACAGCTGGTGCGATCGCACATAGTCCGGGTTCAAATCCCGATGAATGAGCACCTTAGGACAGTTCAGCCCTGGCAGCAGATCGGCCAATTCGCCGCCCAGCCCACGGGGAAAGGTATCGGCAATTAGGCAGCGGTAGGAGCGGCTGATCACCTGCGCCTGGACTTGGCGGCAGAGGGCCGCTTTTTCCAGAGTGGCTGAAAAGGCTATCAGGTGAGGAACGCTCTGGCCCTGCTGCTGCCAGCGCTCTAGTTCCTCGTTCACTAGGGCAGCATAGGGGCTGTTGGTGAGAATGTGAACCGGGCTTTGGGCGGCAGCAAGACGGCCCAGAGCCACGGTTCGGTTGAGATGGCCCCAGCCGCCGCCCAAGGCATAAATCAGCCAGGGGCAGGGGACGGACTGACCCATTTAGCTGGCTCCCATATCCCTCTCATAGTCACGGTCCGCCTCTGACTCAAAGGCAGCGGCATCGGCCTCAGTGAAGTCGGCCTGCCCTCGATTGTAGGAGCCGGAGCTGTAGCGGTAAGCGTAATAGTCGTGGCCCCAGTAGCCCCGGTTATAGATGCCGTAGTTAGGGTAAGCGCTGTATTCTTCGTAAAAATAGGGGTCACCTGAAGACTGGCCGTCATTGCAGTAGGGGCAGTCAACGCGGCTAGTGCGGCCACAGCGCCGCTTAAACAAAAAGCCGACTTTGCGATCGCACCCCTCTGGCCCCAGATCTTCCTCAGTTTGAGGTGTAGCGGTTGGGGGTGCAGCGATTGGAGCTACACCCCCGACCGCTGGTGCCGCTGGACTTGTTGCTGGACTGATTGAGGTCTCTGCAGAAGGGAAGCTGAGCAATAGAGAGAAGGGGCCAATCTGCAGCACATCACCCTCAAACAAGGTAGACATGGGCAGGGTCAGGCGGTTGATCTGCACGTTTTGACCAGAAGGCGTGGTGATCAGGGGTGTGTCGTTGCGAACCTCGATCAGAGCGTGGTAAGCGGTCACTGTCTCATCGGGTAAGACCAGACGGCTGACCTGCTGCCCCTCGTAGTTAGTGGGCATAGCGTCAAAGTCGCTGCCCAAGGCGATGGGGGTTTCTAGAATCGGCTGACGCTGCTGGCCGCTCGGGTCGGTCCAGGTGAGTTGAATACGCAAGATTACTGGCCCCCTGTCAGGTTGACCGAGTAGGCAAGGGCGGCCTGCTGTTCCGGCGTTAGCACCTCAAAGCCAAAGGCGGCAAAGGCAATGGGTGCGATCGCATCCTTGGTAGACAGCACAGTTTCTTCTGCTGCGTTGCGTAGAGAGATTTTGCCTTCCTTTACCTTGATCTTGTAGAGCGACTGTTTATCCGGCGTTTCAATCTCATAGCCATAGTCCCGCACCTTAATACGGTAGATCGGCTGGTCTTGACCATCTTCTAGCTTGTAATCGCCGTCAGTCTGTCGCCGCAGCACGTAGAGCGTTTTGCTCTGCTCGGCATTCTCCACCTTCCAGTGATCCCCGTTCTTCACTACGTAGCCTAGGGGCTTGTCCTGAGCGTTCTTAATTTTGACCTTCTGCGCATCATCTACTGTCAGTCGGGCCAGCTCTGCCTCTCCAGGATTTACCAGCTTGGCCCCATCAGGCTTGAGCTTGAGGGAAAAGGCTTCGGCTCCGCTGCCCTGTTTAAACTTGAGAGTTTCGAGGGTGGTTGTGGCGTCGGCTGCCGGGTTAGCGTCAGGTGAGGATGGTGTAGCAGGCTCCACCGCTGCGGGTGGGGGATCTGCCGTTAGAGTCGTCGAAGCAGTACAGCCCGTCATGGAAAAGCTCAGCATGATTGCCAGAAGCAGCCCCAGAGAAAGCCACTGAGATTGACGGGATGGCGTTAGCCGTTGAGGACGGGGGGTTGGCTCTAGCCTTTGAGGCCAACAGAGATGAGTTGAGGCAAAGGAAGAAATCGGCATCATGGCTGCTTAGAAAGTTCGCGTGATAGGTTCAAAATTTGGTAGATGCTGAGGAACATGAGGCTGATGGTTTGGTACAGATCATCAACACCGGGGGGCGGCGAGGACTTGACCTGGAGCAGCAGGTGGTTGTCCCGATTTTCGATAGCTTTCAGGCGAACCGTAGGCGGTAGTTGAATCGCGCCCTGCAAATCACTGCTCATCTGGTCTACTGCGCCATACTTACGTCGGGAAAAGGTCAAGTTTAGGCTCAGCAGCTGACCCTTAGGCTTGGGCTTGCGCTTGTATTTGCTTTTGCCGCTGCGGCCTCGCTTCCAGCCGTGGTGACTCTGAAACAGCTCTGTAGCGCTGAGGGTAAAGCGCGTACCATCGAGAAACTGGCTCGACAGCTCCAGCCAAGGGTCGGCGTAGCGGTCAATGTTCCATTTAGATCGAGACGGGTGGGGAATGGTGTCGATCTTCTTCTCCGGCCGCTCAACCGAAGTCAGCCCCAGCTTTAAGTCAACTGGCTGATCGGGAGCCATGTCCCGCAGCAGCATTTGCAAGACCCGGATCAGCAGCTCATAGCGGTAGTTGGGAATGTTGATTTTGACTAGCCGCTGACGGCTGACTCCGCCCCAAATCGCTAGCCCCAGCCCCACAGCCAGGGTGACAATGCCAATGCCTATGGCAAGCAAAAAGAACGAAATAAAAACCACAGCAATTCCCACACCCAGCAGTATGTTGGCCCTTTTGAGCTTTTGCTCGATTTGGACATCTAGCTGGGTCAGGAAACTCAGATCACCTAGCAGCGACTCAACTGGGGTGCTAGCTTGGTAAGTCGGCTGCTGGCGCAGAGTCTTGATATCGACAGCCATGGTATCACTGGCTACAGGACATCTCCTGTCTATCAAGCCCAGCTCTACCCTATGGGGGGTTGTCACAAAACGTTATAGCTGCTGCCTGCGTAATGGCTGAGCCTGCCTTCTTCTGTAGCATCCATGACTCAACCGATTGCTTACCTCTCCTTTGACACAGTACCCGCGCCCAAAGGAGCTGCCACCCACATCGAAGCCTTTGTCAAAACCCTAGGTGCCGCTGTGGGGCCGGTGCAGCTAGTCACTGTTGCCGCCACTCCTAGCGCAGAAGAGACGGCCCGTTGGTCTGGTGTCTATCACACCGCCCTACCTGCCCTCGGCAAAACTCTGATTGACCGAGTGATCGACTTTCGCCAGCGGCTGTGGCACTGGCTGCAGGGGCGGCATTTTGAGGTAATCCAGGTGCGCTCCATCTTTGAGGGGCTGCCAATTGCGCTGAATCGGGAGCAGTTTTGCCGCCACCTAATTTTTGAGGTCAACGGGCTACCCTCGATCGAGCTGAAGTACCGCTATCCTCAGGTGGCCGATGACCGGGAGCTGATGCACAAGCTGCGATCGCAAGAACACCTCTGCCTCCACGCTGCCACCCACATCGTCACCCCCAGCCCCATCACCCGTGACTACCTGATCCAAGCCTACGGAGTGCCTGCCGAAAAACTCACTGTCATTCCTAACGGCGTCGATTTGGGCCTGATTCCCTACCAGCCGCCTGCCCTGGGCAACCCACTGGAGCCGCTACAGCTGCTTTACTTTGGCACTCTGTCGGCCTGGCAGGGCGTCTCCCTGGCCTTGGATGCCTTGGCCCTGTACTGCCGCGACTTTGAGGCGGAGCTAACGGTCATTGGTCCGGCCCGCCCCGATCAGATCACAGCTCTAGAAAAGCTGGCCGACCGCTGGCAGGTGGCCGACCGACTGCACATATTGCCGCCCCTGCCCCAGACCGAGTTGGTGCGCTATTTACACAAGGCAGATGCGATCGCAGCTCCCCTCACCGCCAATGATCGCAACATGGTCCAGGGCTGCTGTCCCCTGAAAGTATTAGAGGGTATGGCCTCGGGCACCCCAGTGATTACCAGCGACCTGCCGGTGGTGACAGCCTTGGGTCAACCCGAGATCCATTTTTTGACCACTCCTCCTGGCTCAGCTAAAGGCATTAAAGAAGCAATGGTGCGGTTGCGGCAAGACGGGGATCTGCGGCAGCGACTTTCTAGCCAAGCGCGCCGGCGGGTTGAGCAGCACTACACTTGGGAGCAGGCAGGGGCTCAGCTAGTAGCGGTGTATAAGGGGATGAGAGGATGAGAGACTTATGCTTATTGTCTGTTCTCGTCCCATTCACCATTCCTCATTGCCTATACAACCCTTGTAACAGTGCTTTGAGCTGTGTCTGTTCCTGCATTAAAGAAAAGCGGATGCGGATGAGGTTGCCAGCTCTCTTTCCGATCTCCTGCCGTTCGCTGAGGGGCAGGGATAAGCACTCTAGAACGGCGTCGCCTAGGTGGTGAAGTTGCGATCGCGGCAGCAGAAAGCCGGTCTTGCTAGATTCCATCACCTCCGGGATGCCGCCAGCATCACTGGCGATGCAGCAGCGCTCACAGGCCATAGCCTCTAGCAGGGCATTGGGCAGTCCTTCCCAGAGTGAGGGCTGTAGATACACGTCACATAGGCTCAGGTGGCGAGCAACGGCCTTAGGGTCAGGCAGATGGCCCGTAATCACAATTCGATCCGCTGCTTGGGGGTGGTCGTTAGCAAAGCTCTCGATTAAGGTTTGGGCTGAGGGGCGCACCTCGCCAATGACCAGCAAACAGGCAGGCCGCACCTGCTGAACCTGGGCCAGGGCCTGCAGCAAAAACCGCTGCCCCTTTTTCTCCCGCAGCTCACCAGAAAAGCCCAGTACCGTCTCTTGCGGGGCAATCCCTAGGGACTGCCGCAGCTGGGCCAAGTCATCCGTCGGCCAGTTCGCGTGAAACTCGTCCGTATTCACCACGTTGTGCAGCACCTGCACGTCCTGACGCTGGCTTAGGCACTGCACTTTATGGGCCATGTTCTGGCTGACGGCAGCAATCTGGGTCGCTTGGGCTAAGGTCCACTGCAGGCGGGCAAAGTCACCGGGGGGAAACATGGCCCGATCAACGTCATTACCCCGAGCGCTAACCAGGCTGGGCAATCCTTTGAGCTGGGCAAACCAGACGGCCACAAAGGCAGCTGGAAACAGGTAGTGCCCCCAGACCGCGTGGAAGGGCTGCTCATCGTGGAGCCAGTCCAACACGTTGAGGGTATGGGGCAGGGTCATATCCCACTGGCGGTACAGACCGACTCGATGCACACTCAGGCTGCCAGACGGCGTATCGACCGCTTGACGCATCACCTCCCCCGGCTGCAGGTAGCGGCTCCAGGTCAGTACCTCCAGGCTCAGACCTAACTGGACTAGGCTCTGGGTCAGACGGTCAGCGCTGCGGGAAACGCCTCCCACATCGGACGGAAAGCGTTCGCTGATAAACAGTAGGCGATTTGGAGAACGGGCCAAAAGATTCACAGCTGTACGGTGACTTTTTCTTTATCACAGTACAAATTAAGGTCATGAAGGGTAAAAAGCTATCTCCGCCTCAATTCAATTCGGCCTGTTGGGCTATTCTTCGGGCCGCTTCAATTTCTTGTCTGAGCAGGGCGGCCTCTTCTTTGGCTTCAACCGTCTGTTTTTCAAGCTCAACGGCCATTTCCTGAGCCTCCTGGCCGAGCCGCTGGGCTTTATCGATGGCTTTGCTCAGGTCTGTGGTGGCAGAGTCTATTTCTGCAAAGAGGTCTTTGTATTCCTCAGAGGGCTGATTGAGCCAGTCTTGAAAGGTAATCGGGGAGGGTTGGAGGAGGGCCAGCGCCTTTTCCCACGAGGCTTTTTGGCTGAAGTTGAGCGTTTTAGTCGCTGCAACTTTGGCTTTGAGTTGCAGGGGAGTGGTGACCTGGGCTAAGGCATACACCTCCGCCTTTAGCTCGGAGAGGGTTTTGGGCCGAGCTGATTTAATCTCTGGGTTAGCTCGGAGAAACTCTAGCGCCTCTGCCCAAGAAGATTTGAGCCGTAGGTTGAGGGCGGCTAGAGGTTGGTAACGCGCTTTTAGCTGCCGAGTATTGCTGACCCCGGCTAGCTGATAGACCTCGGTTTTTAGCGCAGGAAGTTCCATGACGGCTAATCTCAACAGTGCCGAGCTAGTTTTTTTGACGTAGCTGCTCCAGGTCTAAGCGTAGCGTTTCGTTTTCTTGCTGGAGTTGCTGGTTTTGTTGAACTGCGATCGCAAGCTGCTGGCGCAAGTCCTGGATAGCGACTCTAGCTTCATCACGCTCTCGCCTGTAGCGATTGGTGTGGGCAACACGACCGCCCAAGCTCTGGTTATTTTTGGCGAGCTCTTTTTTACGCTTTTCAATGACTGCGTACTGTTGCTTAAGCTGCTCAAAGGCTTGGAGCAATTCGGCATAGGCTTTGTCGTTTTCAGACTCAGCTCGTAGGGCTTCATTTTCGGCTTCTAGAATGGAAATTCGAGCCTGGAGCCGTTCAATATCGCGGTCTTTGCCAAAAAGCTTTTCCTGTAGGGCGCGAATTAGGCCAAGAAGCCTGGATTTTTGCTTTTCGACGTCATCTGTGGCTGCCTGCAGCTCAATGACCCGGTCTTTAAGAATGCCCGATCGGCGCTGGAGAACCTGGGCAGTGCATTCGTACTTAATGATGGCGATTATCCGACTGCGTTCGGGTTCTTCCAACCACTGAACTTCTCGACTGCTACGGAGATCGTCGTAGTTAGTGCAATTGTGGCGCAAGTTTTGAGTCTGGATGTGCCCGGCGGATGAAATCAAATCCAGGTTTTTAAGCCGGACTCGCTCATGCCAATAGTCAAAAAGCGCTTTGTTGTCGTCCATCGTCAACTGCTGCAGAAAGTGGCGATTTTACATACTGTTTAGGATACCCAACAGGTAAGTAGGCTAGGCTGCCACTGCCAACGACTTTACACAATCCACAAGACTATTGAAATTAAGGTGATGCTGATGGGCGCGCCGGGATCGATTGCTAAAAGGGATTAAAGGCCAGAGAGTGAAGCGCCTCAAGCCAACAAACTGAAGCAGAACCACAGAGTCAAAACCTGGCGTTGCAACGCATAACGGCAGCAAGGAAACCCCTAGCTAAGGGTACTAAAAACAGCGACGGCAGAAAAACAGCTGCGATCGCAAGTTTGTTCTGGTAAAGCAGATCCTTGGGTTCATGATGTTGAGTGTCCCTCTAGCCTGCCAAACACGATGCTCCATCAAATACTGCCCATGATCCTGGTGTGCCTCATCGGGTATGGGTTAAAGCGGGCCGGAGTATTACGACCAGAGGATACTAAGACCATTGGGAAACTGCTAACCAATCTCGCACTTCCTGCCCTCATTCTGAAGGCCTTAGCAACTACCTCAATCACGCCTGACCTAATCTATTTACCCCTTTCAGCTCTAGTCGTCGTGCTGGGCCTTACCCTGATCGGAGCCCTCTGCCTGCGGGGGCTAAAGTTAGGCAGAGCGACTGCAGGGGTTTTGGTAACCGCATTCCCAACGCTTGAGGCAGGCGCTCTGGGCTATCCCTTGATGCTGATCGCCTTTGGCGACGTTGGCCTAAGCCGCATTGTGCTGTTCGACTTAGCCCACGCCATCTACCTGCTAACCGTTGTATATTGCCTGTCGGCCTGGTCCGGTAAAGCTGACATAACAGCTCAGATGCTCGTCTCTAAACTGGTCAAAACTCCCTTCTTCTGGGCAATTATTTTGGGCCTAGGTCTCAACGTTCTGGGGCTTAACGGCGGTATGTTGCTGAACCTGCTCGACATCGTAGGCGGCAGTTTTTTGCTCCTGGTGCTGCTCCTCCTAGGCCTAGAGTTTCAAATCAATATTTCCGCTCTTGGCCTCTGCCTGCTCTTAGCAGTAATCAAAATGGGCTGTGGATTAGGATTGGGTTGGCTAGTGGCTGGGGTCTTTGGTCTTGATGGAGTTGAGCGGGCAGCAGTACTGGTAGGTTCAGCATTGCCCCCTAGCCTGCTAACTCTGCTATTTGCCCAAGAAAATCATCTAGATACAGGCTTTGCTATCAGCTTAATTTCGGTCGCTATTCCCCTCTCTCTAGTCGTTTTACCGCTAATTATTAGCATCAGTCAATAGTGCCCTTTAAATAACTTTAATTGCATCTATACAGTCCTGGCCAACCTGAGGAAGTCATATAAGACACATCTTCACTGGTTACACCAATTCTTCAAATAGCTGCTGTTCATCCACCCATCCACTCTCCCACCCCCCTATCTGCAGCACTTTTTCTGGAATTAGTATTACCCTGACCCACGAAGCTCGCCTCAGAGTTGTAGGGAGCCGTCTTGGCACACATCGAGCTTGAATAAGAATAGTCCACCCCCTAAACAGGAGATGGACTAACTAAATTCCTTGAAACCATCGGGGCCGTGCCCGTTACTGGTTTCCAGAGGAGTAGTGTTCTAAGAATAGCAGTGGCTACTCTTGGAAGAGGAGGTTATGCAGGCATTAACACAGTATCAATGATATGGATAACGCCATTGTCAGCTGCTACATCAGGGGTGGTAACGGTTGAATCGTTCACCTTAACGCCTGCGGACGCATCAATGCTTACATCTGAACCTTCGACAGTTTTAGCTGATTTCAGCTTTGTGACATCTGCCGCCATTACCTTGCCAGAAACGACATGGTAGGTCAGGATTTTCTTGAGCATGGGAATGTCCTTAAGGAGTCCATCCACCGTGCCAGCAGGCAGCTTAGCAAATGCCTCATCAGTAGGCGCAAAAACTGTAAATGGGCCTTCGCCTTTTAGAGTATCAACCAAGCCAGCGGCTTTTACAGCGGCGACCAAAGTGCTAAAAGAACCGGCATTAACAGCAGTATCAACGATATCAGCCATGGGTATTACCTAGTGTGCGTTGTTGTTGATGTTGTCATCTTAACGATGCTTGACCAACAGTAATTAGTATGACAGCCTGATGTTTGAGAACGGGTTTGATTCGTTGCTTGAGCGATGAGATTTACACATAAAAATCAAATTTGTTCAGATAAAAAGGTTATACACTTCCTATTTAACCAAAACCAAAAATCTACCGCTCAATAAATTAAAAAGAAGGTGCAAGTTTTGAGCTAGCTCAACCCTGTACCTTCTTTATTGGACTTTATTAAAATTTTGAGATTAACGCAATATCTAACCTAATCAAACAATCCGTCTACAGTTTGGCGGAAGGCGATCAGAGCATAGGTTGATTGAAGGGGTTTCAACTCTTCTAGTAACTGGCTAGATATTTCCGACGTGACAACAGTCTTGATTTCAATATTGGTGTTGTACCCTGCCATATCACCCATCCGTCTGCCATGACTTCCTGCGCCCTGCGCCGGAATAATCGTGTAGCCAGACACGTCAAGCTTTGTAAGAAGGTGTATTAACCGATCCTGTAAGACAGCTTCTCCAATAATCGTGACGAGAACACCTTTTGCTAAAGAAGAAGACATAAAAACTCCAAAAATGGTTGTATTGAAAAGACTTAATGTACTAGGTTTGATTCCCTAACTTGGGCTAGTAACCAATACTAGCCCATGATGCCTTGAGCACTATCTTAGCTGACTGATACCGCTTGGACTTGGCTTAACAAATGGTGCAGCTTTTCACCTTCGATCGCTTCGGTTTCCAAAAGCTGCAGGGTGATAGTTTCTAACAAATCACGGTTGCGCATGATAGTATCTAACGCCTGCTGATGAGCTGTCTCAATAATGTCTTTAACCTCGCGATCGATCGCTTCTGAGGTTTTTTCACTCATTGTGCGGCGAGGATTGGGCCTTCCATCTTCTAAAAACGCAGCTCGGTTGCCCTGCTGATATGCCAGTGGCCCTAGAATTTTGCTCATGCCGAAGGTCGTCACCATTTGCTCTGCCAGGTCGGTGGCCCGCTGCAAATCGTTGGATGCGCCAGTCGTGATGCTGTTAAACACAATCTCTTCTGCCGATCGTCCGCCCAGCAGGGTTGCGATTTGTCCCCGCAATTCTGCTTCATCCATCAAGAAGCGATCTTCTGTAGGCAGTTGAAGTGTGTACCCTAGGGCTGCCATACCACGAGAAACAATCGAGATTTTCTCAACGCGACCGCTCCCCGGCATCAGCGAGCCAACCAGTGCATGGCCGACTTCGTGATAGGCAACGATTTTCTTTTCCTTCTCGTTGAGGACGCGGCTTTTCTTCTCGAGTCCAGCCACAACCCGTTCAATCGCCTCGGCAAAGTCGGTCTGTGCCACCGCTTGACGCTGATTTCGGGCGGCTAGCAAGGCTGCTTCATTCACCAAGTTGGCTAGGTCAGCTCCGGCAAAGCCGGGAGTGCGAGTTGCGATCGCTCTTAGATCCACATCGTCACCCAGCTTCACTTTCTGGGAGTGGATGCGGAGAATGGCTTCTCGGCCTGATAATGCTGGACGATCGACTAGCACCTGACGGTCAAACCGACCGGGACGCAACAGGGCAGGATCAAGGACTTCAGGCCGGTTGGTGGCTGCTAGCACAATCACCGGCGCAGCTTCAGCTTCCACCGAAAATCCATCCATCTCAGCCAACAGCTGATTTAGCGTTTGTTCCCGCTCATCATTGCCGCCATAGAAGCCGTTGCTGCTTCGCGACTTGCCGATAGCATCTAACTCATCGATAAATACAATGCAGGGAGCTTGCTTCTTCGCTTGCTCAAACAAATCCCGCACCCGCGAAGAACCCACACCGACAAACATTTCTACAAACTCAGAACCCGAAATACTGAAAAAAGGTACGCCAGCTTCTCCAGCGACGGCTTTTGCCAGCAGTGTTTTACCTGTTCCCGGCGGGCCAACCAGCAGCACACCCTTAGGAATTCGCGCCCCAATCTGGGTATAGCGCCCTGGCGTTTTGAGGAAGTCCACAATCTCAACTAGCTCGGCTTTGGCTTCTTCAACCCCTGCCACATCAGTAAAGGTTGTTTTGGCTGTTTCGCCCTCGACGTATACTTTGGCTTTGCTTTTACCAATCGAGAGCATCCCCTGACCAGCACCGCCAGCGCCACGACGGATAAAGAACTGCCAGATACCCACAAAGATCAGCGGAGGAATCACCCAGCCCAATAGACTGGTCACCCAGCCGTTCTTAGGAGGAGGAGCGGCAGCAAATTCAACGCCTTTCTCTTCGAGTAAACTGGGCAAGTTCAAATCAAAGATAGGCGTTGTTGAGAATACGGATCCAGTTTCCTCATCGCCCGCCTTTAGCTGAAATTGAATCTGATTTTGACTGATCTGCGCCCGGGCAACATCCCCTTCTTGTACCTGGTGAATAAACAGGCTGTAGGGCACTCCAGGGATTTGAGGGCCTAATACGAGAGGCAGAATAAAGCTGGCAATCAGCAATAACACCCCGCCTATTAGAAGAATGTTATTGAGGAACCGAAAGCGTGAGGGAGTTGGTTTATCTTTAATTGGCATGAGGTTAACTACGAATAATAGGGTGTGTTTTCGATTCGCCTGAAGTTACAGAAATCGATGATCACTGTAAAACTAAATGCTGATGGCTGGATTCTTGATCGATTGAACCTTTAGCTGAGTAGATGGCTCAAAGCAGTCATTGTGAGAAAAGCGTGTAGCCGGAACATTCAAGCGCAGTGAAGCCATGCC
Organism: Pseudanabaena sp. FACHB-2040; assembly: GCF_014696715.1. Taxonomy (NCBI): domain Bacteria; kingdom Bacillati; phylum Cyanobacteriota; class Cyanophyceae; order Pseudanabaenales; family Pseudanabaenaceae; genus Pseudanabaena; species Pseudanabaena sp. FACHB-2040. The sequence goes on along the minus strand of NZ_JACJQO010000008.1, from coordinate 37,891 downwards.
TCAAGAGCTATAACACCTTCTGTAAAGCAGCTACTACACAAGGACTGTTGCGCCTTACTCGCTGAAGTCATTGAAGTGAACGCAATAACAGCAACGTTTGATTTAGTCTGCCTACTTAGGTGTCAAGCTGCTAAATCACCCGTCCTTTTGACAGTGCCTATTGCCCTGCTTGCTACAGCTCAGGAGCAGCCAACTAAGGTTGCCTCTTTGTCTCACCGTAGAACTAATTTAAGCCTGTGGCACTAGAACTGCTTTCTAAATTAGAGAGAAGCAAGATTCAGTTCCATTCGTGCTTTAGGAGCTCTTGATACATTGTGTTCTGAATCATCATGAGCTTGTACTGCTCAATTAAAAACTCTTGCGCTTGTTCGCGAGACATACCCTGCACTTGGTCTTTAAAGACCCTCAGATTAAACTTCTGATTTATAGTTAGTTCGATTAGCTGATCCATAGCTGTCTCCCATAGCCCAATGAAGGTAGAAGTAGAACTGACATTGGCCGAGAACAGAGCCAGGACTTATGTGTTTCGTTGTGTAAATTCACCATGTATATTAGTATAACAACTATTTACATTGTGTGAATTTTCGAAAAGGATGAGCTATTTTACTTCTTCAACCATAAAAGCTTTATTTGACGAACTACTGCTTAGTGCGTGAGCAGCGGTTTTCTATTTCTGGAGTTGCTGCCTAGGTGGTAGAAACATCCCACCTGCTCATATTGCACAAGCGGTGGGATTAAAAACAACAGTGTAAGATTCCCTTACAAGGAAAAAACAGAGTTAAATCGCATCAGAAAAATCTATTTAGAACCACTAGACGGCCCTGCTGGCGGCCCATCATATCTTTTAGGATCTTTCTTTTGCTTTTTGCTTCCGTCAGATTCTGCTTTTGTTTTTTTAGACTCTCTGTTGCCTTTTTGCTGCTTTGCCATAATACTTCCTCTTCCTTAATCAAAATTTTTAGAAACTATTGAGCGGTAACTAGCAGTGCCCCTGATTTTGCTGCTATTAATCAGGGCAGACTGCCTATTATGGGTCGAATAGGTAGCAGATTTCAAACGGTCATCATGCGCACTGCCGTTCGTTATTTCTACACTAACTAGATGCGGCCTAAAATCTTTTTTTCTATCTGCCTATTGATTGAAACTCATCGACATCCATATTGGTTGCCTCGCAATATGTGACATTGTCGCTGTTTCTATTCTAGTTTATAACTACTTGCTTTAACTGACACAATGGCGAACAACTGTTTGATATGATGATTAATTTGGTTGACTTCAGCTTAATAAGCAGAATAGTTTTTCTCCTATCTTTAGATTTATGCATAGGTCACTGGTCTAGCAGTCGCTGATCTCTATATACTTATGAGAAGCGACAGCAACGGCTACATCTACTCAATTTCCCTGCCACTCCCGATCTTCGAGTTCCTTTTGGGGTAATAACAAGGTAGCCTCAATTTCTTGCCGAATTGCTGCTGTAATTTCGCAATCGCTGTTCAAGCAATCAATCAGAAGTTGATTGGCGTCGTAATAGTTCTTTAGCACTTGCTGCTGCTCAGGAGTAAACTGCCAAGAATGATGAATATTTCGGTAATTAGCGGTTATGCTCTTCAGTTGTTCTACCCAGGCAGAATAGTGCGTCTGCCACCAAATCTGAAACCGTTCTTGGTTTTGATCGGGCGATGGCAACTGCTCCCTTAACTGCTGCAGAGATTTGTAGAACCCAGCATCTAGGACCATGACCATAATATTTTTAAGTGCCTCACTACACGCATTCGCGTGGGCAAAATCTTGGCTGTGATTTGCGGCGCACTCTAGCAGCAAGCTATCTAAGGCTGCATCTAAAAACATCCCCTGATCGAGGGTGCTAGCTAAGGCGAAGTGGGCCATTGTGTGAGGAGTCTGGGCAAGGGCAAGATAAAACGCTCGCGAGGCGGCTATTTTAGGCGGGGAGACAACAGCTTGCGATTTTTGGCTTGCCCATATCAAGAATTCCTGTAGATAGGGATCTTGAGCGACTAGGGCATCAATTTGCTGCTTCATTAGCTGCACCAGTGAATCAGCGCTTCGTAACATTGCAGCTGTTAATAGAAAGACTTCGCGCCAGTGCTGATCTGTTATGTGGCTAACCAATCCTTCTAAAGCCTGTTCTAAAGCTCGCAGATTGTGGCTGGCAACGATTTCTCGAGCCGTGAAATATTCTTGAAAAGCCAAATAAGAAAAAGAAAATATGCCCCGTGCCCGTTCGGTAAGCAAGCCGTGTTGAGCCTCAATGGCATTCAGCATGGCCTCGCTTTCGAGCTGCAATTCTTCAGGTTCCAGGGACACGCCTGGTAAATTCCGCAAATAGTCCCCGATGTACTGCTCAATCGTGCGTTGCTCAAAAAAGTACTGCCCTTGTTCGAAGGTGACGGCGGCTAGCTGGCTCAGCAGCCTCAACTTCTGAGGTAATAAGAAGCCTCGATAGACGTCATCGCGTTCTACTCCTTTCGCCTCGTCCCACTGGCCTAGAAGCAGATCTAGCCCTTGCTTATAAAATTCGCTGCGCTTGGCTGGCAACTTTCCTCGCCCGTAAAATACCCAACAAGCAAGGTGCAGAAATAAAGGGGTCACCACCAATTGTCGAAACTGCCAGTTTTCTGGCAAGTCCAACTTTTGCATAAACTGAGTAGATTGATTTTGTCCCAGTTGATCTGTTGTTTTGGTGAGTGCCACAAACCACTTTTGCGCGAAGGTTGTGATTTGAGCCTGGGTAAAGGGGGCGATTTCGACATCGGTAAAGCCCCGAAGCTGCAGCTTTTGGGCAGCAGTACGACAAGATGCTACAAACCGATTTTTGTGATACTTTTCTGAAAACTTGCGAATTTCTCTCAGAACGGCTGTAACGTCCTGATTCAGCAGTTCATCCATGCCGTCTAACAACAGCAAGACTCGGCCCGTTTTGAGTAAAGTCTCAGGCGCAGACGAGTTGGAAATGCCGGCAGTGAGGAAGGTCTGGCGAATGTAGCTCAAGAGGCTGAATTTGCCGTTGTCCCTAGACTCTTCAGCAAAATCTCTGAGGGTGATGAAGATGGGGACTTGGTGAGCGGCAAATTCGCCTCGGTTGCACTGGATTGCTAGATGCTGCAAGAAGGTTGTTTTTCCTACACCGGGTTTGCCCAGAACTCTGAGTTTTGAGTAGGTTTCGACTGCCTGTATTCCCGGTATTTGCTTCTGCTCGATCGTCCCTAAACCAACACGATCGAACTCGACAGGCTCTAAGCTTTGCAGGGCATCTATCTCAAACCATTGCTGGCTAGCAATTTCCTCCAAGATATTGACATCGACATAAATATCATCAATGTTAACCGGGCGGTTAATGTCTAATAGCTGCAGGATTCCACACTGATTTTGAATGGTGTCGCAATATTGCGATCGCACCTGCTGCACCAGCTCATCGAGATCCTGAGTAACAGCCTTAGCCGTCTCTCCGAGCTGCGGAAAGTCTTCAGGCGGATTTTCCGAAATGTCTCGCCACTCTAAATCGAGGATCAAACAAAGGGCTAAAAAAATCTGCCGGTCTACAGGTTGCCCTGTGAAAAACCTCCAGATCGGCTGGCGGGTCTTTAGATTCACCTCGCTTGCTAAATTTTCCTGCGTCCACCCCTTCAGCGCAAACGCTCGTTTAGCCCGCTGAATTCCAGTAGGAGATGCCTGGAGTGACCGCTTGACCATGAAGTAAATAACTCATAATTAAGACCGGGAATTCAAACTTTTATAAAAACAGGAATTTTGCAGGCTTCTTTATAGTATGTGCTTTTAGCGCCAGTGAAATCATACAGGATTCAGAGCAGCTATTTAACTACCCTGCAGGCACAATTAAATCAAACGTTTCTGTTGTGGAAAAGTCAGCTAGTAGGCATCAACCTTTAGTATGAGAAAAGAGTTGAGATTTCCTTGAAGTAGCAGAAATCCATTTGATTGGCTGGAAACGGAGCCATCTCCCTCACTAAGCAGCAGCAGGAAGCTTTAGAAAATCATGAAACTCAGGCTTTCCGTCGTTACTGTAGGGATGCCTGAACTTGCTAACTCAGCAGACTACCACAGCCTCTGACTGAAAAGGAAGTAGCCTAAATTGAGTTTGATTTTGAGAGGGAGGCAGAGTCCTCTCAAATATCCTTCGTAGGAGGGGCCTCTACAGCTGCACAACAAAATATAACAGAGCAGGGTACAGCTCTTACTTCTTTGCTCTGTGCGTTGATAGGACATTGGACTGATGAGGCGGGTCGCTATTGTTGATGATAATGAGGCATGGTGCTTTGCGCTTGCTTGCTGTCTAGAGCAGCAAGGGTTCGAAGTAGCTACCTTTCAGGATCCTTTTCAATTTATCCCGGTTGCCCATCAGTTTGACCTAGCTCTGGTTGACTTTTGCATCCCTCCCAAGCGGTATCGAAGAGACTTAGACGGGGCCGGACTAATCTGCGAGATCAAGGAAAATCTTGAAGTCCCCCCGCTGCTAGTGCTGATGTCTGCTTTCCTGACACCTGATATTCTGGAGTCAGCAAAGTCTATCTGTCCATCAGCCGATGCTTTTATAAGTAAGGGCTCTGGCCTAAATTTTATTCTTTTGGAAATCAATCAGATCATCTCCAGCCGAATCCCAATGGAAGAGTCTGATGAACCCGTCAAAACAGAAGAATTAGCCGTATAAAGGGGCGTTTAATAGGGATTGAAACGATGTTGCGATCGCTTTTGCCCTAGTGCTTAGAGAGTCAGGCCAAAAGTTTACGGCTTGACCAACGCTGCGATCCTAGCCATCAGCTGCTGGGGCTCGACTGGCTTTGCTAAATGAACCTGAAATCCGGCCTCAAGCGCGCGCTGCTGATTGGTCTCACCCGCGTAGGCAGTTAGAGCCACCGCTGGAATGCTTCGATTGTGTTGAGCCGGTAAAGTGCGAACCTGACGAATCAAGGCATAACCATCCATCTCTGTCATCCCAATATCGCTGATTAGCAGGTCAAATTGATCCTGAGTCAACGTGTGGAGTGCTCTAGCCGCAGAAGAGACCGCAGTAACAGCTGCGCCTTCCTGCTCCAAAAGCACCTTGAGCAACTCTAGAGAATCGCTTTCATCATCCACTACCATGACTCGCAGATTCTCTAAATTCAGAGGCTGGTGGTTAAAGAAATCAGGTTTGTAGACATTCAAGGTAGGCATCGACGGCAGTTGCACTGTAAAGATTGCTCCCTGCCCTTCCCCGGCACTCGCGGCGGTAATGGTGCCGCCGTGCGCTTCAACCACTTGCCGAGCGATCGCTAGTCCCAATCCTAATCCGCCAAAAGAACGCGTTGTAGAACTGTCTTGTTGCTGAAACAACTCAAACACGTGGGGCAAAAATGTGGGCTGAATGCCCTTGCCAGTGTCGCTCACCTGAATTTGAACGTTGCGATCGCACTGGGTGAGCTGCAGTCTTACCCGACCCCCTGCAGGCGTAAATTTAATCGCATTCGACAATAGATTCCAGATCACCTGCTGTAGTCTGCTGGCATCTCCCCTGACTTGGCCTACCGATGGCTCTAGAAATACTTCAAGCTCAATGGCTTTGGCTTCTGCTGCCAACCGCACGGTTTCTAGAGCCTCTGTGATTGGCCTTGATAAGGCAACAGAAGCAAAGTTTAAAGTAATTTTGCCACGAATAATGCGAGAGATATCTAAGAGATCGTCGATCAGCTGTACCTGCTGTTTGGCATTGCTCTCAATCGTGGTTAACCCCTGCTGCAGCCTAATGGAGCTGACCTGCGGGGATTGCAGTAGCTTTGCCCAGCCCAAAATTGGGTTGAGCGGCGTTCGCAGTTCGTGGGAGAGAACGGCCAAAAATTCGTCTTTCATGCGGTTGGCGCGTTCTGCGGCTTCCCGCGCTGCCTGCTCTTGTTGGAGCAACTTTTCTCGCTGGGTTTCAATTGCTTTGCGATCGCTAATATCTTTAAACAGAACAGCAACTTTGTGGTTCTCTAGCTGCTCGATGGGAAATGCATACACCTCAAACCAGCGATTCATGACATCAGAGCCGTTTTCAAAACGAACAGGTTCACCCGTGAGAGCTACTTTGCCATACGTTTCAAACCAAAATTCTTCTAGTGTGGGCACGAGTTGACGGGCCGTTTTACCCACTGCTTGATAAAGCCCACTTTGCCGTTCAAAAGCAGGGTTACTTTCTAAGAAGCGATAGTCAATTGGCGTCGTGTTTTCATCAAACAATACTTCAATGACGCAAAAGCCATCTTCCATCGTCTCAAACAGCGTACGATAGCGTTCCTCCGATTGGCGCAGAGCAGCCTCTACCCGTTTGCGCTCAGTAATCTCTTCACAAACGGTGCTAATGCCAATGACACGCTCGCCATCTTTTAAGGGCAAAAAGCTCTCTAGCCAAACTCGCTGTACGCCTGGGTGAGCAGGCGTTTCCCCAACGATTTCAACATTTAACCGGGGCTCGCCGGTTTCTAGAATGGGTCGCAGGATGTGTTCAGCAGCGTCAGCCATTTCTGGCAGCAACTCTCGCACAGTGCGTCCAATGTGCGTTTCGGCAGAAATTCCATTCATCTCTGCCAATCGCTGATTGATTCGGACAAAGCGCAAATCGGTATCGAGAACATTCAGCCCGATTGGGGCAGACTGGTAGAGGGTTTCAATTTCAGCCAGCTGCCGTTGCAATATTTCCCGGCTCTCTTGCAGCGCCGCATTTGCCTGTTCTAACTGGGCAGTTCGCTCGGCAACGCGCTGTTCTAGGTCTTGGTTAACACGCTGTAGAGCCGCCTCTAGTTCCCGCCGTTCCGTGACATCGGTATGGGAGCCGACTATCCGCAGCACCTTGCCAGCCTCATCCCAAATTGCCTGACCGCGATCAAGAATCCACTTATAGGTACCGTCTTTGCACAACACCCGATGCTCGTTGATATAAAACGGCGTTTTTTGAGCAAAGTGGTTTTGAATTGACTGCGTTACCGATATCAAATCATCAGGATGTACCCGCTTTTTCCATTCATCAAAATGATTGTCAATTTCGTGGGCCTTATAGCCCAACATCGTCTTCCAACGGGTTGAGAAAAACACTTCGTCCGTCTGCACGTTCCAATCCCAAATCCCGTCGTTACTGCCCCGAAGGGCTAGCTGCCAGCGTTCCTCGCTTTCTCTCAGGGCTGCTTCAGTCTGTTTTTGCTGGGTTATGTCGCGGGCGACGCAGTATATCATCCCCTGGTCAACCTGGGGGGATGCAGTCCAGGCCAGCCATCGGTAGCAGCCATCTTTTGTTCTGTAGCGATTCTCGAAAGCGAGCGTGGGAGCTCCCCTGTTCAGCTTCTCCATTTCTGCCAAGGTGGCGGGGTGATCGTCTAGGTGCACAAAGTCCAGAAAAGGACTGGCTAGAAATTCTGCTTCGCAATAGCCCAGAGTCTGGGTAAACATAGGGTTGATCCGCTTGAAGTAGCCATCTAGACCGATGACTGACAGCAAATCGAGCGATCGCGCAAAGAAAAAGGCTTCCTCGGATATTGCCTCAGAGCGATCCTGCACCTGCACAACAGCTAAAGAAGCAATTTCAGGATGACCTTGCGAGCGAGCAGTTTCTTCAGAAGGCATAACTCGACGGGGGTGAGAGGAAGCAGAATGACCGGCAGACGATGTTGGGAAATCGAACCTTACTAGGTAAACCCTAGCTAAAATCAACGTTTTCTAAACCTTAATTTAAACAACCTCTAGAAACACTTAGGAAATAGTTAACTGACGAAGAGAGCAGAACCTGCGATCGCACTAGATTGGGTAAGTCCTCCCCAGATATGACCAAATTCCCTCTGATCAGGCTTACGCAGCAGAAGTTTTGTCTCACTAAGTTATTGAGCTTATACTGGGGCAATCTAACGAGTTTTCAGGCATCACTTTATGGCCTTCAAAAGGGGCGAAAATCCAAACCGCCCGCTCCCAGGCACCACCATTCGAGTAGAGCCGATTCGCGATCTGGCGGCAATTAAGCGCATTAAGAAGCTGCTGCGAGACCAGCCACGGGACTTGTGCCTATTTACGCTGGGCATTAATACGGCGTTTCGAGCTAATGAGATGCTCTCGCTTCGGGTAGGTCAGGTGCGATCGCTTAAGGTGGGGGATGTGCTCGAGATAAAGCAGTCAAAGACAGACAAATACCGGCAGGTAACCGCCAATCGGCCAGTGGTCGAGAGCATTCAGGGATGGCTAGCAGTGAGCAATCCTGATGAGGCGCAGTTTTTGTTTCGAAGTCAGCGGGGGGTGTTGACAGTGCCAACTGTGAGCACACTGGTCAAGACCTGGTGCCGTCATGTGGGCCTCAAGGGCAACTACGGCAGCCATACCCTACGCAAGACCTGGGGCTACTGGCAGCGGATGGAGCGAGGAACGGCAGTACCGCTGCTAATGGAAGCCTTTGGGCATACTACGCAGCAGCAGACGCTAGCGTATTTGGGCATTCAGTCAGAAGAAATTGCTCAGATCTACGATCTAGAGCTTTAGGCCGTATCTACAGGGGGAGTGATGCCGACATACGAGATGGAGCTGTGGCAGACGCACCGATGGCAGAAGGAAACGCGCTACTACATCTGCCGTTTGGAGCAAGACTTGTTTGGTCAGTGGCTGATCAGCTCTGAGTGGGGCGGGCTACGGGTAGGGCGGCGACGGTTGCGGGAAGAACTGTACGACACCTATGACCTAGCACTCGCCCGCCTAGAGCAGGTGAACCGCAAGCGAATAAGGAGGAAGTATGAGCGGGCGCTCTGGTAGAAGTTCCAATCAGATAGAGCCGGAGAGGATTTTTGAGTTTTGTCAGGCTCATCTCAACCTAACAACTTCGGACGTAGAGCAAAATTTTCTTGCACTCTCCCTGGCCTCAGAACCGCATTTGCCTAACTGCTGAACTTTGCTTGCTTACTTTTAAGCCGCTGTGACAACAAGAAGCCATAGTTAGAGTGACTAACACTGGGAAATCGACGATTTTTGGGACAAAACATTGCTTGCCCTGTCTTCTGACCGGTCTGGGTCAGGATCTCGTACTCACCACTGACAGGAACAATTTCATTAGGGCGATAAACGTAGGAGTTGCCAACGCGCATAAGTTGAGTGGACTCTCTACTACAAAGCACAACCTTACATCTATTGTGTTGTCTCTCACTGATTCCCCCAACCCTCAAGGGAGGCATTGAGGAACGTTTCAATCTGCTGTTTTCGAAGCCCGTAGGAAGACCTCAGGTTCTTTCTTTAGAGGGTCTCATGGCAAATTACTGAGCAAGCTCTCCGCTTGTAAGTGAGTAGCCTAAGTTAAACAGGGTGTCACTGTATTCGCTTTGGCGAGAAGCTGTGCCGGAGTTTGTCCAAATCATTTCTAAAGGTAGAGTCTGCATTTATGCTTATTCATGGATGATTCGCATAACGAATGCCATAAATAGTCTCTACAATTTTACCCTACTGTAAAGCTTGTTTGCTCGGCTGGCATCACGGCTTATGCTGGTCAGCCCTTAATCGTCCAGGGACGGCTGCTGGGAGCGCTATCGTTTGCCAGCCGCACCCGCAGCCACTTTACCCCAGAAGAAGCGGCCCTGCTGCAATCGACCTGTGATCAAATAGCGATTGCCCTTGAGCGAACGAACTTAGTGAGTTCGATTCAGCAACAGGCCGAGCAGTTGCGCCGTGCGAACCAGGTAAAAGACGAATTCTTAGCCGTACTGTCGCACGAGTTGCGAGCGCCACTCAACCCTATTTTGGGCTGGACCCGCCTGCTGCAAAGCGGCAAGCTAAACCCAACCCGTCAACGCGAAGCCCTAGCAACTATTGAACGCAACACTAAACTGCAGTCGCAGCTCATTGAAGACTTGCTCGACATTTCCCGCATTGTGTTCTAGTCTTCGTTTGCCGCCAAAACTAGCTCAATGTGCGGGTGTTTTTGAATCAGCGTCACCAGCCAGTCATACACCGTTGGCCCCTGGTCTCGCAGCGCCGCTCGCAGCGCCCAAGCTGTCTTGATCAACACCGTAGGCGGGCAGTCTCGCAGCTGCCGAGTGAGCTGGCGCACGGTCTCTGGATAGCCCAGCGCCACCTGAGAGCAGTCAGCATGGTGCCAAACAAGCCGAAATACCTCTGGAAGTTGCCCGTAGTCGCCTCGCAGCACTTCGTTGAGCGCATCTAGGTTTTCTCCCCAGGGCTGCCCGCCCAGCAAAGCGCGACCGATTTCGGCATAAAACCCCTCAAGCGTAGCAATCTGGCGACCATCGAGCGTATATTCCAGCATCTGCTTATCTCCCTCGGTGCAAGCAGAGCATTCAACCCCTAACGATAGGTCGTTGTGGGTGCGCCCAGCCCTTTTGTCGGTTGGTGTCGAGCTTGCTAGACTCAACAAACCCCTGGAACTGCCAGGTTTCGCTGAGCCTCAACTCAACCTGCGAGAGCTAGCGTTTCGTTCTAGCCTCTAAACATTATGGTTACCGCATGGCTTTACAGGGGCCACCTAGGGGTAGGAGTTGGCGGTGTTGGGGTGCCCTGGTCTAGCAAGCTCCGTATACAATTCTGACACCCATCAAGTAACCTTCAAGACAGTTCCCTACGGCTCTCAAGCAAGGGGCTTTGGTAGTAGGGGTGAGGACTTATGGTGAGTGCATCAGATCATTCTGCTCAGCTGCTGACTCAATACCTGAGACCCCAACGGCTACAGATGGTAGGGCTGGCTGTGACGCTGCTGGGCGGTATAGGGCTACAAATTCTCAATCCGCAGATCGTTCGCTACTTTATTGATACGGCGGTAGCGGGTCAGGCTCAAGGGGCGCTGGTGGGAGCAGCCCTGTTGTTTATCGCGGTGGCTGCGGTCAGGCAAGGGCTTGCGATCGCAGCCACCTACTTTAGCGAAACCGTGTCTTGGAGCGTGACCAATCAACTGCGGCTGGATCTGGCAAATCATTGCCTTAAACTAGATCTGGCGTTTCATAAGGCGCATACCTCCGGCGAACTGGTAGAGCGCGTCGATGGCGATGTTGACGCTCTATCCCGGTTTTTCTCCCAGTTTGTAATTCAGGTAGTTGGCAATGTCCTGCTGCTGCTGGGTGTGGTGGGGGTGCTGTTTTTAGAAGATTGGCGAGCGGGGTTGGCGCTGGGCCTCTTTGCTCTGGCCGCTTTGGGGGTGCTCAGCGGGTTGCGGGCTGTCGCCGTTCGCCCCTGGCGCACCTACCGCCAGGTGACGGCTGAGTTTTACGGCTTTGTGGTTGAGCACCTAAGCGGGCGCGAAGATATTCGCGCCAATGGGGCAGTTGACTACGTTATGGCGCGGTTTTACGGCCTGCTGCAGAGCTGGCTGCCCGTCTTTCAGCAGGCTCGCTTTAGCAGCACCCTGCTGTGGGGCAGCAGTGTGGGTCTGTTCACGGTGGGCAATGCGATCGCACTGGCCCTAGGCGCGTACCTGTGGCAGCAAAACGCCATTACTGTTGGCACCGTCTACCTGCTGTTTGACTACACCAACCTCCTGCAAGAGCCCATCGAGCGCATTCGGGAGGAACTAGAGCAACTGCAGCAGGCCGAGGCCAGCCTCCAGCGTGTTCGTGACTTACTGGCGCAACAGCCCCAGCAGCGCTCCGAAGGGCAGGCCGTTTTACCCACCAGTGCCCTGTCTGTGACCTTTGATCGAGTCTGGTTCCGCTATCCCGATGAATCTAGCGGCTGGACCTTGCAAGATCTGACCTTTGATCTGCCTGCCGGACAAGTCTTGGGCCTTTTGGGCCGCACTGGCAGCGGCAAGAGCACCCTAGCCCGGCTGCTGCTGCGGCTGTACGAACCACAGCAGGGCAGCATTCGCCTTGGCCCCCTTGAGCTGAATCAGATTCCTCTGGCAGCCCTGCCTCAGCAGGTGGGCCTAGTCACCCAAGACGTGCAGCTCTTTCAAACCACTGTGCGCCACAACCTAACTTTCTTCAGCCCCCACGTTGATGACGCAGCTCTGCTCACAGTTTTAGACGATCTGGGGCTGAGGCCCTGGCTGCAGTCCCTACCCCAAGGACTCGACACCGAGCTAGGGCCCGACGGCGGCGGTCTCTCTGCAGGCCAAGCCCAACTGCTGGCCTTTGCCCGCGTTTTTCTCAAAAACCCGGGCCTAGTGATTCTCGATGAGGCCTCGTCTCGCCTCGATCCGCAGACCGAACTCCTGATTGAACGAGCCGTTGATCGCCTACTGGCAGGGCGCACCGGTATCATCATTGCCCATCGGCTGAAAACGATTCAAAGGGCCGATCAAATTTTGATTTTGGATCAGGGCCAGATTTTAGAAGCCGGTAGGCGGGATCAGCTGGAGAATCAGCCAAATTCACGGTTCGCACAGCTGTTGCGGCTGGGGGCAGGGGCATTGTTGGGGTAAAGAGATGATATCTTGAGAAACAATCTCAACAAGATTGTCTATGACCATCACGCTTTCCCAGACGGATTACTGGGACCTTTTTGAGTGCGTCGAGCCGATCCAGGCAGCCGTTCAGACTGAGAATTTTGAGGAGTTTGTCGTGCCCTATCCCAGTTCTCTAGGGCAGGGCCTGCAGCGCTCGATTTCGCTGCGGGCCGGTCTAGAGCTGATGATTTCTGAATACGAGCTGCTGGAGGATGTGCGGGTGCGTTTGCCGGAGCGTCCCCACCCTTTGGAATACACATTTGAAGCTGTAGCTGGTTCAGGGCGGTGTGCAAATCAACGTTATGGGCTATGGGGCGCTGGTTTGGCCCCCCAGGAAGATTGGCTGTGTCGGGCCGGGAGTTCTTTAACTGCAGTGAATGTCCACATTGAGCCAGAGCTGTTTCAGGCTTGGGTTGGAGGGGCTGCGGGAGACGTGCCAACGACGCTGCAGCCCCTGCTGCGAGCCCCCGATCGGCAGTACTACGAACGATGGGGCCAGCCCACAGCTTCAATGCAGGGGGTGCTGCAGCAGCTCATGGCTTGTCCCTACCAGGGCTTGACGCGGCGGCTGTATTTGGAGAGCAAGGTTTGGGAGTTAATGGCTCTGCTGCTAGAAGACATGCAGACAGAAGCAGCCCCTCGCCGCAAAACGCATCGTCTGCATGCAGAAGACGTAGAGCGCATCCACTGCGCCGGAAAAATTTTGGTGCGGCGGCTGGACGATCCGCCCTCTCTAATGGAGTTGGCTCGGGCTGTGGGCATCAATGATCACAAGCTCAAGGTGGGCTTCCGGCAAGTATTTGGAACGACAGCGTTTGGCTATCTGCACGAGCGACGGCTGGAGCGATCGCAACAGCTCTTAGCCGCTGGAGAAATCTCTGTAACAGAAGCGGCTCAAGTCGTCGGGTTCGCTAGTCGAGGGCATTTTGCGGCGGCCTTTCGGCGCAAGTTTGGCGTCAACCCCAGCGTCTATATACGACAGCAGGGCTAAGCTACCCCCCAAAAACTCCCGCTAGGGATCACAAAAACTCCGCGATGCGATCGCATCCTCTACAACCCTGTCCCCCTCATTCGGTATTTTGTTGAGAAAGATTCCTGATTAATTCAACTGCTCCTAGTGTAAGGGGCACTCGTTTCGTGAGGCCGTGGTGTGATGATTTACAAATTACAACGACTGATGTGGCTAGCGGGTCTGCTTTTCCTGCCAATGGCCTTAGCAGCCCCCCCTGGGCTAGCTGTGCCGGGGCGATTAGAACACCGCAGCCAATCTCTAGATCAGTACCTAACCCAAGCCCCCGCGCAGATTACAGCCGTTCGGCTAGAAACCGACGAACTTGGGCTACGGCTGATTTTGGAGGCTGCCGCCCCGTTAGAAGTCCCCCCAACCGAAGTGGTGGGCAATGCACTGATTGCCGAAATTCCCAATGCGGTGCTGGCTCTAGCGGATGGCGATATTTTTGAGCAATTTGCCCCTGCAGAAGGGATTGCGCTGGTGGCGCTCACGACCCTAGAGGGCAACCGGGTGCAAATTGCTATCACGGGTAACGATGGGCCGCCCACCGCTGACATTGTCACTGGCAGCAATGGTCTGGTGCTGGGCATCTTGCCGGGTCAAGCTCTAGAGACGGCTGCTGACGACGCGCTGCTGATTGAGGTTACAGGAGTGGTCGAAGAGGGCTACAACCCCTCTAGTGCCAGTACGGCTACTCGCACAGATACGCCTCTTCGCGATATTCCCCAGTCGATTCAGGTGATTCCCCAAGCGGTAATTGAAGACCGGGGCGTTACCGAACTGGATCGTGCCCTAGAAACGGCTGGTAGCGTCGTCTCCTCAGGAGGGCGAGGGACGAGCGTATTTGGCCCAGGTTTTTTGATTCGTGGTTTCCCGATTCGCGGTGGGATCTTTCGCGATGGCATCAGTACCTTTTCACTCGCCCCACTCAGCACTAACGATGTGGAGCAAGTCGAGATTCTTCGGGGGCCAGCCTCGGTGCTATTCGGCCAGGGAGAACCGGGCGGCATCATCAACTTAGTATCTAAGCAGCCCCTGAGCGAACCGTTTTACTCGGTAGGCGCTACAATCGGCAGCTTCAACACGTACCGAGGGGATGTCGATGTCACTGGGCCGCTGACCGAAGATCGCTCAGTGCGATATCGCCTGAACCTGTCCTACGAAAACTTTGGCAGCTTCCGCGACTTGGTTGATGGCGAACGCCTCCTGATATCGCCGACTCTCACTTGGGATATCGGCCCCAACACCTCAATCAATTTCTTTGGTCAGTATGCGCGCGATCGCGAAACCATTGACCAGGGCATTCCTTTTACCGCCGCTGGCCCGGTGAATGTGCCTCGCAGCCGCTTTGTTGGGGAAGATTTTGGTGAATTTTCCCAAGACCAGTTCACCCTGGGCTACCGACTCAACCATGACCTGAATGAGAACTGGTCACTGCGCCAAGCTACCCAGTATCTGCAGTACAGCCCTAGACGCTATGCCCCCCTCTACGACTTTTTTGATGAAGCGACCGGCGACATCGAACGGACAGAGTACTTTGGCGGGGGCACCTACCGCCGCCTATTCACCAATGCCGAAGCAGTTGGTCGCTTCAGTACAGGCTCAATCAACCATCAGGTGCTAATTGGGGCAGAATATCGCAACGTGCTGGAGCAGCCAGAGTTTCAGTTCAGCAATTTCTATACCCCGATCAATGTCTTTAACCCGGTTTATACCGGCATTCCCTACGCCATTGAACCCGAGTTTTTCCGGGACGATACGATCAGTACCTGGGGCGTTTACCTGCAGGACCAAATTGAAATTCTGCCAAATCTGAAGGTGTTGGCAGGCATCCGCTACGACGTTGCCGATCAGTTCCGCACCACTCAAGATCTAGGCGACCCCCGGAGCGAATTTAGCCAGTCAGATAGCGCCTTTTCGCCACGCTTTGGGGTAGTCTACCAGCCCATTGAGCCGATCTCCTTATACGCTTCGTACACCCGCTCCTTTAGCCCCTCCTTTGGGGCAAGCCGCAATGCCAACGGATCAACCTTTGAGCCTGAAATTGGGCGGCAGTTTGAAGTGGGAGCCAAAGCCGACCTCACCGATCGTCTCAGCCTGAATCTGGCCCTGTTTGATATCCGTCGCCAAAATGTCAGTACTCCAGACCCAAACAACCGCCAATTTTCGGTGCAAACCGGGGAAGTTGCTAGCCGCGGCATAGAGCTTAGCCTGGGGGGCGAAATCTTGCCGGGGTGGAATATGACCACCAGTTACACGCTGCTAGATGCCTTTGTCAGTCAGGACAATCGCGACATTGTGGGCAATCGCCTCGCCAATGTACCGGACAACCAATTCAGCCTGTGGAGCACCTATGAAATTCAAGAGGGCAACCTGCAAGGGCTGGGCTTTGGCCTAGGGCTGTTTTACCTGAGCGACCGGGCGGGGGATCTAGACAATACGTTTACCCTGCCTAGCTATTTCCGTACTGATGCGGCGCTGTTTTATCGGCGCGACAACTGGCGGGCGCAGCTCAATATCGAAAACCTGTTCAACACTGCCTATTTCACGTCGTCGGATGAGTTTCAGTTTGTCAGGCCGGGGGCACCGTTTGGGCTGTCGGCGAGGGTGGTGGTGGAGTTTTAGGGATGGTGATGCATTCTTGCTCAATGTGTTGATATTGAGGGCGATCAATGTAACCAATTTCGAGGTCAGTTACCTGGTATACCCAAACCGCTAAATCCTTTCCCCTACACCAAACTTTCAAATCCCGATAGTTTCCCACCCCAATACTTACAATTCACCAACCCTCAACGTTCCCTTTTTCTCCTTATTTCCCTCTTCCTCCTACCCCCTAGACCCTGCACCCTAAACCCACTAAAGGAGCACCCATTGAAAATAACTAATACCCTTCGATCTTTGCGACGCCGAAGTTGTCTGTTAGCACTTTTTCTCCTAGCGTTGGGCCTAGTAGTGGGCTGCCAAGGGCGCACAGATCTGGCAGGAACGGTTGAAAACTGCACCCCCATCGAACACGCGGCAGGGTCGAGCTGTGTGCCGAAGGCGTTTGAGCGGTTGGTGACGCTGGATGGGATGTCGTTTGAGGATGCGATCGCATCTGGCCTTGCCCCCGTTGCCACTTCTTTCTCTGGCTTGGTAGGCCATTTGGAAGAGCACCTAGTGGGGGTCGAAAATGTGGGTCAGGCGGGGGAGCCTAACTTGGAGAGTGTGCTGGCGCTCAAGCCAGATTTAATTTTGGGGCTTGACCACCATCAGGGCATCTATGGGCAGGCGGCTCAGATTGCGCCAACGGTGCTGTTTGCGTCTGAACACAGCGGCCAGTGGAAGGAGCGCTTTAAGCGAGTGGGCGAGGCGCTGGGGCAAGCTGAGGCGGTCGAACAGACGATGGACGCCTATTATGCGCGGTTGGCTGATTTCAAGGCCCAGATGGGACACTTGCAGGGGCTAAAGGTTTCTGTGGTGCGGATCTATCCCGACACTATCAATCTTTATCTGCGGGATTCTTTTTGCGGCACTGTTTTGCAAGATGCTGGGTTGTCGCGCCCTGCGGCTCAGGATATTGGTGCTGAAGAAGCCATTGCCCGCTTTGACAACCCGATTCAAACCAGCATTAGCCAAGAGCTGCTAGACCAGGCTGATGGCGACGTGATCTTCCTCTGGACGGGTGAAAACACTGCTGAAGCTGCCGAAACGGCCCAGGAGAAGCTGCAGACGCTACAGCAAGACCCGCTTTGGCAGCAGCTTAAAGCCGTTCAGCAGGGTCGGGTGTATGTCGTGCCGAGCTATTGGATTGGCAGCGGCGCGGTTGCCGCTAACCGTGTGATCGACGACCTATTTACGTATTTGGTCACTCATTCCTGAAATAAACATGAGTAAGCATCTTCTGATTGTCTGTGAAGCCTGTGGGATGTCAGCCAATCTTGAGAAATCTGAGGGGCAGACTAGCGGCACTCACCTGCTAGAACAGCTTAAGCAACTTCATCAAACCTGGCCTCGCCGGAATGAACTTGCCCTTGAGACCACGAGTTGCCTCTGCATTTGCGATCATCCTTGTGCAGTAGCCTTGGTAGGAACCCACAAGCCAAGCTACCTGTTTGGTGACTTGTCACCCTTGAGCAGTGCTGCTGATTTACTGATCGCTAGTGAGCTGTACCTGGATAGCGAAGACGGCTTCGTACCGGCCTTTCAGCTGCCTTCACCCCTCAGATCCTGCCGAATTGCTCGTATTCCTCCCGCTCCCTAAGCAGAACCTAAAATCTGGCTTAGTGGATTCTTTGCAGAGTTCAGCTAAGCTACAGCCAAAATCCTTTCAATCACGGCCTGCTCCATGCGCCCTGCTCATCCCTCCATCTGGCAGCTGCTCTGGCAGCTGATCCGCTATGCCCAACGGCTTTACTGGAGCGACACCTTTCTGTGGCTGTTCATTCTGGGTCTGCCAGCGGTGCCGGGACTGATTCTCCGTGAGTATTTCAATACGCTGACCGGAGACTCTGCGCTGGCCTTGTCGCCCTGGGGCTGGATTGCGCTGCTGCTAGCCACCGGCGCAGCCCGAATTGTGGCGATCTTTGCCGGACGGATAACCAAAACCCAGCACCGTTTTATGATGAGCGCTTTGGTGCGGCATAACCTGCTGGGAGAGCTGCTGAAACGCCCAGGGGCAGAACCGCTGAGATTAGGCCCCACCGGCCCCACCGTAGCACCGGGAGAAGTGCTCAGCTATTTTCGAGATGACGTTAGCCAGATCGAAGATACGGTAGTCGGCACTAACGAGGTTTTTGGGGCGGGGGTGTTTGCTCTGGTGTCGTTGGGAATTTTGCTTAGCGTTAACTGGGCAATTACCCTGCTGGTCTTTTTGCCCCTGTGTGCGATCGCAGCTCTGGCCCACCAAGCCGAACATCGCCTCAAGCGCTACCGTCGCGCCAGCCGCCAAGCAACTCAGCAAGTCACCGGACTCATTGGAGAACTCTTGAGCGCCGTTCAGGCCATCAAAGTCGCCGGAGCCGAAGCCCCCGTCCTGAGCGAACTAGAACGTCGCTGCCACATTCGCCAGCGGTTAATGGTGCGCGATCGCGTCTTCTCAGCCGTTTTAGACTCTGGCTTTGAAAATATCATCAGCTTGGGGACTGGCCTAGTGCTGCTCTTGGCAGCCCAGTTCATGCAGAGCGGTCAGGATCCCCTCAGTGTTGGCGATCTGGCCCTTTTTATTTATAACCTTTCTTTCGTCACCTACTTTATGAGCTTTTTGGGCGGCTTTTTGGCTGTATCTAAGCAAAGTGAAGTGTCGTTTGAGCGCATGGGAGAGTTAGTAGGAGGGTGGAGGGGTGGGAGAGTGGATGAGAGGGAGCAGGGAAGTGGAGCAGGTGAGCGGGGGGAACCAGGAGAAGACTCCGCTGTTTCCTCATCCACCCCCTACCCCTCCATCCCCTACCCATCTACCCCTCACCCCTCCCTCGCCCTTGTCGCCCCTAACCCGCTCTACCTGCAAGATCTATTAGGCCGTATGCCTAACCGGCTGCCTCTGCAACAGCGGCCTTTGATGCAAATAGAAACGCTACAGACTCTGCGGGCGGTTGGCTTGACCTATCGGTATCCAGATACCGGGGGAGGCATTTCAGACATTAATCTGACGCTGAAGCGGGGCAGCCTGACAGTAATTACAGGGCCAGTGGGAGCCGGGAAAACGACGCTGCTGCGGGTGCTGCTGGGGCTGCTGTCTGCCCAGGCGGGAACTGTCTACTGGAACCAGCAGCAGGTAGAGCAGCCAGAGTGCTTTTTTGTGCCGCCGCGCAGTGCGTACACACCGCAAATTCCAGAGCTGTTTAGCGCTACTTTGAGGGAAAATCTGCTGCTGGGACTGGAGGTGAGTTCGGAGCGGGTGGAGGGTGCGATCGCAACCGCCATTTTTGACCGCGACCTAGCCACTATGCCAGAAGGCCTCAATACCCTCATCGGCACCCGTGGACTCAGACTCTCCGGCGGCCAAAAACAGCGCGCTGCCGCCGCCCGTATGCTGCTGCGCCAGTCCGAACTGTTGGTATTCGATGATCTCTCCAGTGCCCTAGACGTAGAAACCGAGCAGCAGCTATGGGCAAAACTGTTTGAAGGGAGAGCAGGGAGGCAGGGGAGCCAAGGAGCCAGAACGGACTCCGCCCCTCTACCCTCCCACCCCTCCACCCCCACCTGCTTAGTCGTCTCCCACCGTCCGGCAGTTCTACAAAAAGCCGATTGGGTGCTCGTTCTAGACCAGGGAAGGGTGCAGTGTGAAGGCCCACCGAGTGAGGTGTTAAGTCATTATCCTGAGCTGGCTGCCCCATCGTTCGAAGGTGGTAGCTAAACAGCGGGTGAGTCATGGTTGAAGGTGAATCTTGGTGGGTTTTTGCGCTGCTGTCTGCAGTTTTTGCTGCTTTAACGACGATTTTTGCCAAGATTGGGGTTGAGGCGATCAATTCTAATTTGGCTACAGCGATTCGCACAGTTGTGATTTTGCTAGTTGCCTGGGGCATTGTTCTGGCTCAGGGGCAGCTGCCGGGACTGTTTGAGATATCGCGCAAGACCCTTTTGTTTTTAATCATGTCGGGCCTAGCAACGGGGTTGTCGTGGCTTTGCTATTTCAAGGCGCTGCAGCTGGGGCCAGCTGCCCTAGTGGCTCCGCTAGACAGGTTAGGGCTGGTGCTGGTGCTGGTGTTCTCTGTGCTGTTTTTGGGCGAGCCGTTGACGCTCAAGACAGTTCTTGGAGTGGGTCTGATGTTAGCCGCTACACTGGTGCTGATCCGCTAAGGAAGCTGTGGGTATGTTTGACTGAACTTAAGGAGTTCCTGCAACAATAAACTGCTTGCCCCACTGCTAGACCTTATGCGTTGCTTATTAAGTTGCTGGATATCAGAAGCATGGAAACGGCAAATAAACCGTATCAAATCACACAAGAAATGGTTGTTTGGGCTTACCGACTCTTTTTGGATAGAGAGCCAGAAAGCCTTTACGCCCTAGAGGAAAAGATAAAAAGCGCAAACAATATTCAAGCGCTCAGGGAAATGTTTCTAACCTCTGAGGAGTTTAAACAGAATAACCCTCAAGCCTTTTATACAGTCTCGCTATTGGGTCATGAACCTCCTCTGCCAATCGAGCAGGCTACTGATTTGCAGGCCCTTTTTTCTCATATTCAAGGTGTATGGAACCAGCTTGGCGCTTCTGAACCTCACTGGTCTGTTATAAGTGCTGAAAAGTTCAAATCTTCTCAAATTCAAGAGACTGAGGACGAGTTCTATAAATCTGGATTTCACGATGTAGCTCTCCTACTGAGAACCTTGGAGCGTAATGGCGTTGATCCAGGTCAGCTCAAAACTTGCTTAGAATACGGCTGTGGAGTAGGTCGCTTGACCTGCTGGCTAGCCAGAAACTTTTCTGAAGTCATTGCCTACGACATCTCAAAATCTCATTTGCAGCTGGCTGAGAATTATCTGAAAGAATCGAATCTTGAGAACGTTTCATTACGCCATCTTGACCAGCCTCAAAAGCTCAAGGACTTGCCATCTGTTGATCTGGCCTACTCGTTAATTGTTCTGCAGCACAATCCTCCACCGATGATTCACCTGGTTATTCGAGAGATACTCAAGTGCTTAAATCCTGGCGGAGTAGCGGTCTTACAGGTTCCTACCTACCGGCTCGGATATCAGTTCTCTTTACAGGAATACTTGAGTGCCTCAACCACCAAGAAGGAAATAGAGATGCATGTCTTACCTCAAAAAGAGATCTTCGAAATAGCTAGGCATGAAAACTGCTACCCGCTTGAAGTTCTCGAAGATAACAAAGCGGGTTTAACATACGGCCACCGATCAAATACCTTTGTTATCCAGAAGGAACGTTAGTCAGTATCGTCGTTTTGTAGGATGGGCAAAGCAAAGCGTGCCCATTACAGCGTGGGCCTTTGAAAGATGGGGCCTCGCTTCGGTGGCTAGATCCCCGGCTTTTGGTACGTAGCCGTAGATCTTAGCCTCTCCTCAGAAAAAGCCGGGGATCTGGAGCGGTAGCCAGATCCCCGTTAAAGAAAAAGCCGGGGATCTGGTGCCTACTCGGCTTTTGTGAGTCGGCGGCTCATGACGCTGATGTATTGGCCACTGCGGCCTGCAGGGACTAGAGTGATCCAGGTAACCTTTTAGCAGGGCAGCATGGCCCTTCGAAAGATGGGCACGGGCTATCGCCCTTTGCCCATCCCACGATCTTTGGCCCAATCGACAATCGTAAAGGCGTTTTTTGTAAATAACGTCTCGTTTCTTAAGTTGATCGCGCCGTTCATTGAATTAACCGTCCCATTTGTTGAATTGATCGCGCCATTTGTTGAATTGATCGTCCCATTCATAACAAACGCTTAAGCCAATTCAACAAAAATGAAAGCATTTATTATGAATGGGCTGCCATTTGTTGAATTGATCGTCCCGTTCGTTGAATTGCCCCCCTTCTTCATTGAATAGCTCGCCTCGTTTGTCGAATGGGTCGTCCTGTTCGCTGAATGAGTCTTCCTCTTCCTCGAATTGGTCAGCCCATTCCTTGAATTTGGCTGTTTGTTCTTTATGAAAGGCGTTTTCTGCGAAAGGCGGTGCGTTGCAATGGGCCTCGCTTCGGCGGCTAGATCCCCGGCTTTTGGTACGTAGCCGTAGTTTTGTAGGATGGGCAAAGCAAAGCGTGCCCATCACAGCATGGGCCTTTTAAAGATGGGGCCTCGCTTTGGTGGCTAGATCCCCGGCTTTTGGTACGTAGCCGTAGACCTTGGCCTCTCCTCAGAAAAAGCCGGGGATCTGGGGCGGTGGCTAGATCCCCGGCTTTTTATGTGTAGCCATCAGCCTTGGCCTCGTTAAAGGAAAAGCCGGGGATCTGGTGCTTACTCGTTTTTTACGAGCCGGTGGCTCATGACGCTGATGTACTCGCCGCTGCGGCCTGTGGGGACTGGGGTGATCCAGGTGATCCTTTGGCAGGGCAACATGGCCCTTTAGAAGATGGGCATGGGCTGTTGCCCTTTGCCCATCCTACGATCTAGGTTTAACTCTAGTTGTTAAATTGCGGCAACGGCTTTAGACGCGCTCTTGCGGATGAGGACGCTGATGTACTCGCTGCTGGTGCCGATGGGTTGTGGGTTGCTCCAAAACTTTTTGTCTGCGAACTTAACGACGGCTAAAAAGTCTTGCGTTCTGAGCACCGCATCGAGTTCGCCCATCAAGACGACTTTTAGCTGCTCCTGATTGCCAGCCGGAATTGCCCGGAGAATGTCCAGGTTTAACGATGTTGTCATTGTTTTGCCCTACTTTTCTAGGTAAAGGAAAGCAAGGCGAAGCACTAGCTACGCCTCAAAGTAGGTTAAAGAGTTCGCCGAGATCTTATGATTGATCCAGCGTTTCAGCCTACCGTATATAGGTTGGACGTGAGGGGGGATTGGGGTGTGTCAGACCTCTTTCCTCCCGCTAGGCCTAAATCGCCTTGCACCTCTCAAATTATCAGAACCGATCGAGAATCACAACAGTAGAGGGGGCATTGGGTTTTCGCCAAAGCTCAATCCGACTACGGGACTGGCACGAGAGCATGAAATTACGAAAAGGGTCGATTGAGATGGATGTCCCTTGGGTGCATCCCACCTTTGCAGTGAGTAAAAGTGCTCGGTTGTCAAAGCCTTGTAACAACGCGGTTTTGGGAATCTGTCTCAAAACTCAAGAAGGACTGCCGTCTATTTTCTTTTTCCTGATTTTCGGGGACCAAAACGAGCCGTCATGATTCTCTCTAGGTCTATCTCGCTACTGCGATCCGGCGGTGACTGCGGAGCAGACGGTTGACCTCCTGCATTTTTGTCAGATTTACTCTGGTTACGCTCTGGCGTTTCCTCCGGGAGAACTGACTTCAAAGACTTCAGCCGAGTTGCGAATTTATTGTCTCCGGGGGTTTTCTTGCCAGCGGGCTCTGTTTTTTCGGGCAGGCCTTCCTGGGCTTTTTGAAGCGTTTTACGTAAAACTTTATTTTCCTTCTCTAAACTAGATACTTTTGATTTCTGGACAGTTAGCTGATTTTTGAGTCCTTCGATAACGTTTAAATTCTCTTTTTTAGCGTCAAGCAGTTCCTTCACCTGACGCTCTAAGTCGTGTCTTTTATCAATTTCCTGTTTAAGCTGTGTCTCTGCTCTATCTAGAGCCTGGCTTTTTTGATTTGAGGGGTTATTTTCGCTAGCCATTATTAAATTGAAGGAGCTTAGGGGTCTGCGTCGATCTTAGACTTTAGAGGGGTGGGCTGCCAGCGCAAACCCAGGCTGTGCCCAAAAAGGCTGGATCGAAGTTGGGAGTTTGATTATTCTAGCTGGTGCCAATATCGGTAAAGGGGGCTCGCGAAATTCGACCGAGGCTGCGATCGCATAGACACTGCGTAGCGTCTTTGAATCCTCTCCATAGGCAGCAGTGCCCGCCTCTGCCACGACCAAATCTTCCAGCCTCGCTTTGATGGCTAGATCCCCGGCTTTTGGTGTGTAGCCGTAGACCTTAGCCTCTCCTCAGAAAAAGCCGGGGATCTGGGCGGTGAGCTTTCCATTCAATAACGCTGATGCACTCGTCGCTGCGGCCTGTAGGCACTGGGATAATCCAGATTTTGTAGGCTGGGTTAGCGAAGTGTAACCTTTGCTGAATAACGCCTCTAGCACCTCAAGATGACTCAACAGTTTGGGCTAAACGCGCTATTAAAAAGGGCTGCAAACGGCTACCGACTGCGGCTAATCGGAATGCACAGTGGCGTGCCCGCTACGGGGTCTGGCAAGATCTTGCTCTCTAGGCCAAAGACTTGCCGCACTAGAGCTTCAGTCATGATCGCAGCGGGCGCACCCTGGGCATAGACCTGGCCTACTTTGAGCGCAATCAGGTGATCCGCATAGCGGCAGGCCAGATTCAAATCGTGCAGCACTATGATGATGGTCTTGCCCTGCTTACGGTTAAGGTCGGCCAGCAAATCTAGCACTTCAATTTGGTGGGCCAGATCTAGGTAGGTCGTAGGTTCATCTAGCAGCAGGGTTTGAGTATCTTGCGCTAGGGCCATCGCAATCCAGGCCCGCTGCCGCTGCCCGCCAGAGAGGGTATCGAGCGGGCGGTTGGCAAAGTCTTCTAGGTGGGTGGTTGCGATCGCAGCCTCCACCGTCAACTCATCCTCCCTAGACCACTGCTGCAGCCAGTTTTGATGGGGGTAGCGTCCCTGAGCTACCAGTTCACGCACCGTTAGCCCCTCTGGGGCGGCAGGGCTTTGGGGCAAGATTCCCAAGCGCTTGGCCAGTTCCTTGGTAGGGAGGTGGGCGATCGCATCTCCATCTAGATACACCGTGCCGCCTTTGGGCTTAAGCAGTCGGGCCAAGCCCCGCAGCAGCGTAGACTTACCGCACCCATTCGGCCCTACCAGCATCGTTACCTGCCTTTTAGGAATAGCCAAATCCAGACCTTGGATGATGGTGTTGCCATCGTAGGCGAGAGACAAGTTACGAGTAGTGAGGGCGATGGGGCTGGCAAAGTCAAACGTCATGGTGAGCAATATGAGCAACAGCAGGTGAAAAAGGAATAGGGAAAATTCCTAGCTAAAGTCCCGCAGCATTTTCTTGATTTCCAGGTTGTGCATTTCCTCCTGGCCGATCTTGGTGCGGGTATATTCCTCCAGGTAAATGCTGGCGTCTTGAACGATATCTAGCAGTTGCTTGTACATATGCAGGGCTTTTTGCTCGTGGTTGAGGCTTTCCTGCAGCAGATCGGTCACCGAGTGCCGGTTTGTCTCCTCAATGGCTGCAATGCGCTGGCTAGGATGCCCCTCTAGTCCTGTGATAATCTCGCCCGCTTCTTGAGCATGGAGGAGAGATTCATTGGCTTGAGCCTTAAAGAACCCTACGATGGGAATTCGGTTGGGGCCGGTCACCATGAGGGAGTAGTGGGTATAGCGAACGACGCCTGCCAGCTCAAACTCCATGATGTGATTGAGCAATTGGATAGTCTTGGGGGTATCGAGATCTCTCATTAGGCTGTAAAAAATCAACGGATTTCATCATAGATGGCAGGCCAATGACTCTGCAGGTTTAAGCAAGCGACAGCCCATCAATTGCGAAGCTTCTCAAAGGCCAGCCCTTAACTATCGCGATACAGCAGCCACAGGAAATAAGGCGCGCCGATCACGGCAGTAACTACGCCGCAAGGCAGCTCAATCGGCGCAAACAGCAGCCGTCCGGCCAGGTCTGCCAGCTCCACAATGCACGCTCCTACGAGAGCCGCTGTAGGAATCAGCCCCACGTGGGCAGGGCCAACGAGTTGCCGAGCCAAGTGCGGGGCCATGAGGCCGACAAAGCCGATGGTGCCTGCGGTGGCGACCGAGGCTCCGGCCAGCGCAACGGTGCAAAGCAGGAGCAGGGAGCGCTGCCACTCTACTCGACTGCCCAGGCCTTGGGCCAGGCTATCTCCCAGGTTGAGCGTGTCTAGGTCGCGCGCCAGCAGCAGGCAGAGGGGCAAAAAGACGCCTAGCCAGGGCAGTAAAGACCAAAGGTGCTCCCAACTGCGGCCATAGACGCTGCCGGTGAGCCACACCAGCGCCTGACTGACTGCGTTGATCTCGCCAAAGGTGACCATTAAATTAGTGAGCGCGGCGGTTATGGCCGTCAGGCCGATGCCGATGAGAATCAGACGCACCGGGGAGCTGCCTTGGTTCCAGGCCAGGAGGTAGATTGCGATCGCAGCCCCCAGCCCACCCAAAAATGCTGCTATGGGCAGCCAAACCGTCGAAACCCCCGGCAGTAGCACAATGATCGCTACCGCCACCAGACTCGCCCCCGAATTAATACCGATGATTTCCGGGGCCGCTAGGGGATTGCGGGTAATCCCTTGCAGAATGGCCCCCGCCACGGCCAACCCCATCCCCACTAGCAGCGCCACCAGCGCCCGAGGCAGTCGTAGCGTCTGCACCACAAAGGCATAGTCTGGGTTGGCAGGTATTCCCAGGAGGGTCTTGACCACCTCTAGCAGCGGCACAGGATACTCCCCCTGGCTGACGTTAAGCACCAGGGAGGCTAGGGCGACCAGCCCCAGAGTGGTTAGGACAGCGGGAACCCGGCGATCTACTCGGAAGGAAAGGGGGAGATGGTGTGGGCGGATAGAGAGCCAGGGTTTGGAGGGGGGCATGGGGGAGGGGGAAAGGGGGTTTAGGGTTTAGGGGGGATGGGCACTTTGCATTGCCTGTCCTCTGGGATCTGCTTTTACTGGTCAGCCAAATTCCTACTGCTTGATTCGGGATCGCGCCAGATATATAAAGAAGGGTGCTCCGACTAGGGCGGTCATGATGCCTACCGGCAGCTCTTGGGGAGGAATAACTAGGCGGGCTGCGAGGTCGGAGAGCGAGAGCAAAATGCCGCCTGTAATCATGGCGTAGGGCAATATCCAGCGATAATCTACACCCACGCTAAAGCGCACCACATGGGGCACGACTAGGCCGACAAAGCTGATTGGGCCTGCCAGGGCGACGGCGCTCCCGGCTAGGAGTACAACTACGATGGCGGCGGCTACTTTTACCCAAGTCGTCTGTAGCCCCAGGCCTTGGGCGACATCTTCACCGAGGGAGAGTAGGGTCAACTGGCGGCTTAAGGCCAGTGATCCCAGCAGCCCCGCGAGGATGTAAGGCAGTATCGGCAACATCCCGGCGATGTCTTGCCCAGCCAGGGAACCGGCTAGCCAAAAGCGAATCTCGTCTAGGGTGCGCTGGTTGAGAATGAGAAGGCCATACATCAGGGAATTTAGCAGGTAGGCCAGGGCAGACCCGGCAATTACCAGCTTCAGTGGAGTAAGTCCGGTGCGGCCCATTGAGCCTAGCCAGTAGACGGTGAGGGTTGCGATCGCAGCCCCACCAAAGGCAAACCAAACATTGCGATCGCTAACCCTGAGAAAGATCGTCAGCACCATCGCCAGAGCCGCCCCAGCATTAATGCCCAAAATATCAGGAGCCGCCAGAGCATTGCGGGTCAGCCCTTGGGTAATCGCTCCGGCAACCGCCAGAGCCGCCCCCACAACCACCGCCAAAATCGCTCTAGGCATTCGCACCGTGCGGATGATCAGGTGCTCAGTGGAGCCATTGAATTGAAAAATTGCCTGCCACACCGTTTGGGAGTCAATCTCAGCCGCTCCCAAGAGAACGCTGGCCATAAAGCAAACGCAGAGAACCCCAACACAAAACGCCAACCCAACAATCAGCAGCAGCGGCGATCGAGTAAACCTAAAGCGCGCTTGAGTAACAACCTGTCCCATTTCTACCTATTCACCCCCCACCCATCCACCCGCCTGCCCATCCACCCCACCAACTCCTCACTCCGGCTGCCTCGTCGCAATCCCCAACGTCGCCCCTTCAATGACACGCAGTTCATCCATCACAGCAATTACCTGCCCGTGGCTAACAGCCTCGTCAGCGTTGATGACGATGACCGATTCTTGTGTGCTGCTCATCAGGTCGCGGACGTCTGCCTGCAGCGTGTCGAGGGAAACAGCAGTTTGATTGAGCGAAATGTCGCCCGACTCATCCACCGTGACCGTGATCCGGGTGCGTTCTTGCATCTCAGCACTAGCGGCTTTGGGCAGGTTGACCGGCAGCGACTCGGAGCGCGTGAGAAACAGGCTAGAGATAATGAAAAACGTCAGAATTGCGAAGATGACGTCAATCATCGGCACGATGTTAAGTTCAAGTTCTTCTTCAGGTTCTTCAGGGAGAAACATAAACCTCGTCCTTGATTTGTTTCAGCCGTTCGTAGTGAGATTCGTAGAGGATCTCTAGCTGACCGCCATATTCCTGAATCAGGGCCACCTGACGCTTGTAGAGCCCCTTGAAGAGGTTGGCAAACAGTAGCGTAAAGATCGCGACCACCAGACCCGCTGCTGTAGACACTAGAGCTTCGCTAATGCCGCCAGTAACGGCAGCTGCATTGGCCCCGATATCGCCCAATCGCAGCACGCTAAAAGAGGCAATTAGCCCCAGCACGGTGCCCAGCAACCCCAACAATGGCGAGACGGTGACAATCGTGGCAAAGATAGTGTTAAAGCGGCGGAGATGCGGCAGTTCGGCCTGCATAGCGCTAGACAAGGCCATGTGAAACTGCTTGGGGCTGGCCCCGTCAATCTCCAGCGCCTCTAGAAAAATTCGGGCAATGGGCAGGTTCGCGTTTTGCTGAAGCCTCGGAAACACATCGACCGGGCTTCTGCGGTAAGTCTGCAGGATCTCCCGCATGACCTGCCGCTGACGCCGATTTAGCCGAACCCAGAACACTAGGCGCTCCACAATAAGTGCGATCGCAAGAATCGAAAAGGCCAACAGCGGCCACATGACAATGCCGCCTGCGGCAAAAATTGTTCCCATAATCTTCTAATTGAAAATTACTCTCAACTGATTGAGCCTGATTGTTTGTTCATTGTCAAGAGTCATTCAAGATTTATTCCCAACAAGCTTGTCGTAAAACCTTTTTGCGGCAGGCGAAGAAGAGGAAGTAAATCGGCTTTTTTCCTTGCATCTAGGGAATTTTAGGCAGCTGCTCCATGAGGATTTAGCCAGTCAAGCTTGAACAACCCGTAAAAATTATTCTGAATAAGGCTTGACTCAATGACAGGATTTCTCAACTATAGTGAGATGAATTAATTTGCTGTTTAGCAGACGGGCGGCATGAGTCTTTCACAGTTTTGTGCTCAGCAGCATGATCGGGAGCAGGCGCTCCTGCGTCGGGTGCTTCTTTGGGGAGTCGTGGGTTCGCTGGGGGTGCATGCGATCGCACTTGCCCTCAGTCAGCTCAACATTTGGCAGCGCCCGATAGAGGCTGAAATTGCTCCTATTGAGCTGATTGTGACCGAGCCGCCCCCAGCGGATCTGGCTGAAGAAACCGTCGAGGTTGAGCCACCCACGCCGATTGAACCGGCTGAGCTCAGTACTGAAACGGTTAATCCGGCTCCAGCCGCCGTCAGTTCAGCGCCTCCGGCAGCAGTCTTCTCGCCCGCACCCGCTGCTCCGCCTCCATCCGCTGACCTCCCAGAACCGGAGGAAGCTGCCCCCGCCGAACCCGTTGAGGCAGCAGACGAGGTGCCAGCGGATGAAGTGCCAGCGGATGAAGTGCCAGCAGACGACACCGAAACCCTGGCCGAATCAGACCTGGAGGAGCCTGAAGCACTGGCTGAGGCAGAGCCACCAGAAGAGGTGGCAGCGGTAGACGCCCCCTTAGAAACTTCAGATGCAGCTTCTCAGGCAGAGCGGCTGCGCAACTTCCTGCAGGGGCTGCGAGATGCACAGCAGACGGATACACAGCAAACAGATACAGCTGGGGCAGCGGTGAGCGAACCCGATTCTGCTCAGGAGTCCCCTGCAACAACGCAGCCTAGTGAGGTGGCGGCTGGCCCTGGTGCTGGCAGCTCTAATCGTCCTGCTGATTCTTCGGGTGGGGGCGGCAGCGGCCAGGATCGGGGTTCTCGCACAGTGGTTTGCGAAGACTGTGTTCGCCCGCAGTATCCGGCCAGCGCTTTGGCCGCTGGAGTGGAAGGGCAGCCTCAGGTACGGGTTGAGATCAACCCCGATGGCAGTGTGCGCAGTGTCACTCTGACTCGACCAAGCGGCAATGCGGCGATTGACCAGGCTGCGATCGCAGCCGCTCGCCGTTCTCGGTTCCAGCCTGTCGAGGGGGGAGCCAGTGTTCCGATGGAATACAACGTAACAATTGAGGGCTCTCGCCGCAACCGAGAATCGCAAGAACAGGAAGAGCGCCTCTCTATCGAAGTACCTCCGTCAGCTTCAGAATCAGCGTCGGAATCATCGGAATCAGCAGAGTCAGCCCCCACTACCCCAACCACACAAGCACCCAGGGGAACGACTGATCCTACCCCTCCTCAGCCTACTTCTGAGGAAGAGGCTACAACTCCAGACCCAACCCCAACCGCTGCCCCAGATCCGAAAACACCTGCCGCTGCAGACCCTACCGCGCCCGTAGAGGAGAGGCCAGCTCAACCAGTAGAGCCTGCTGCGCCTGAACCCGCTGTCCCTACTCCTGAGCCTGCCCCTGAGCCAGACCTAGCGCCTGCTAGACAGCCTGCGCCTAGCGTAGAGCAACCGGCTTCACCTCCGCCTCCAAGCCCACCTCCGGCTTCAAGTCCACCCTCTGCCCCTGAACCTGCTGCTCCCCCAGTCGCCCCGGCCGCTCCAGCTTCACCAGAAGAAAACTTATAACTATGGATGACTCAAGCTTTGACCCTCAAAGATGGGACCATTGGCTCCTCATCGCAGCCTTCCTAACGTTGTCCGGCTGGATCATTTGGCGCGTCTATTGGCGTGGCTAGGTTGGCGTGGATGGATGAGGATTGACATCATGCGCTTCCGGCACCCTCTCTGCAAAAGATTGTTAGGGTTCGTTCTCTGCTTACAGTGATTTTCGGAGCGGTAAGCTACAGGCTTGGGTAGATGGGTGAATGGGTGGATGGCGAATGCAGGCGAGAGTGGCTGTAGTTCGGCGTTTAGTGTAACGGAATCAAAAATTAAGAGGCAAAATTAAAGAGGGCCTTTTTTGCCAGCAGGCACTTTTTATTTCCAGGTTTTTAGTTTCCAAGTATGTTGCGACTCACCGAAATCAAGCTGCCGCTTGACCATCCCGAAGGGGCAATCGAGGCTGCCATCCTCAAAAAGCTGCAAATTGCGCCAGAGGCTTTAATCAACTACACCGTCTTCAAGCGCAGCCATGATGCTCGCAAGAAAGGGGAGATCACTCTCGTTTATATTCTCGATGTGGAGACGACGCAGGAAAAGTTGCTGCTGAAGCGCCTGAAAAAGGATCCACACGTGATGCCAACGCCAGACATGAGCTATCGTCTGGTGGCACAAGCTCCCAGTTCTCTAGTCAATCGTCCCATTGTTATTGGTACGGGCCCCTGTGGGATGTTTGCAGGGCTGCTGCTGGCGCAAATGGGGTTTCGCCCGCTGCTATTAGAGCGGGGGAAGGCAGTGCGCGATCGCACCGTAGACACCTTTGCCTTCTGGAAGAAGAAAGACGAGTTAAACCCAGAATCTAACGCGCAGTTTGGCGAAGGCGGTGCGGGCACCTTTTCAGATGGCAAGCTCTACAGTCAGGTAAGAGATTCCAACCATTACGGGCGCAAGGTACTGAACGAGCTCGTCAATTCTGGGGCTTCGCCAGAGATTTTATACGTCAACAAACCGCATATCGGCACCTTCAAGCTGGTCGGCATTGTCCAAAGTCTGCGCGCCAGAATTGAAGCCCTCGGCGGTGAAATTCGCTTTCAAAGTCGCGTTAAAGACATCCATATCGAACAGGGACAGGTGCAGGGCGTCACTTTGGACAGTGGCGAAACCATTGCTAGCCAGCATGTGGTGCTTGCGGTTGGCCATAGTGCCCGTGATACGTTTCAAATGCTCTTTGATCGCGGCGTTTATATCGAACCCAAGCCCTTTTCCATTGGCTTTCGGGTAGAGCACCCGCAGACGCTGATCGACCGCTGTCGGTTTGGCGAGCAGGCAGGTCACAAGCTGTTGGGCGCTGCCGACTATAAGCTGGTGCATCACTGCCAGAATGGTCGTTCTGTCTATAGCTTTTGTATGTGTCCGGGCGGTCTGGTGGTCGCAGCTGCGTCTGAGCCGGGGCGGGTCGTCACCAACGGCATGAGCCAGTATTCGCGCAATGAGCGCAATGCCAACAGTGCAATTGTGGTGGGCATTACCCCCGATGACTATCCGGGGCATCCTCTGGCCGGTATTGCCTTGCAGCGGCGCTTAGAAGAACGGGCCTTTGAGCTCGGTGGTGGCACCTACGACGCACCGGGGCAGCTGGTGGGAGACTTTCTGGCTGATCGCCCCTCCCACGACTTTGGCAGCGTGCAGCCATCCTATGCGCCGGGGGTGCATTTGGGTGACTTAAGTACGAGCTTGCCTGACTATGCGATCGAGGCCATTCGCGAGGCGTTGCCCGCGTTCGACAAGCAGATCAGCGGGTTTGCCATGCCGGATGCCGTGTTGACTGGAGTGGAAACGCGCACCTCGTCGCCTATTCGGATTAAGCGCAAGGAGGATTATCAAAGCCTCAATACAAACGGCCTCTATCCTGCTGGGGAAGGGGCTGGTTATGCAGGCGGCATCCTTTCGGCAGGCATCGATGGCATTAAGGTTGCGGAGGCCGTTGCTTTGAATATTGTGAACTCGGTATCGTGAGATCGGCTAGATAGCATTGCATATCTACCTATTTCATCTGCCTATTTCACAGGCGGCGGGAGCGGCTGCATTTGGCCCAACACGGTCGGGATCAGCTCCGAGACAGTTGGGTGGATCGGTACGGCCCATTGCAGTGCGGTGTAGGGCTGGTCGGCATTCATCATGTCGATCAGTCCGTGGATCACCTCATCGCCACTCAGGCCGAGAATTGCAGCACCGAGAATGCGCTTGGTTTCAGCGTCGGCCACGATCTTGATAAAGCCTTGTGTCTCACCTTTCTCAATGGCGCGACTTACCTGCGTCATCTGCCTAATCCCCATCAGCAGCGGCCGACCCGAGGCGCGCGCCTGCGCCTCAGTCATGCCGACGCGCCCGAGCGGGGGATCGATATAGAGGGCGTAGGCGGGGATGCGATCGCAAACCCGCCGCTCGGCGCTGTCGAGCAAGTTAGCAGAGACGATCTCAAAATCGTTATAGGCTGTGTGAGTGAACGCGCCTCGGCCGTTGCAGTCGCCCAATGCCCAAATGCCGGGTACGTTGGTGCGAAGCTGGTCATCCACTTTGATATAGCCCCGCGCGTCGGTTGCAACGCCAGCGCAATCGAGGCCCAGATCGTCGGTGTTAGGCCGACGTCCAACCGCCAGCAGGACATGGCTGCCGATCACCTGCGGTGTGCCCTTGATGCAATCAACATGGACGATCGCCCCCTCAGGATGGGATGCGAAAGCAATGCACTCAGCATTCGTGCGAATATGCACGCCCTCGGCTTCGAGGATCTCTTGGATCGCGGCAGAAACGTCCTCGTCCTCGCGGGCGACTAGGCGAGGGCCCTTCTCAACCACCGTTACCTCCGCACCAAAGCGGCGATAAATTTGGGCAAACTCCAGCCCAATATAGCTGCCTCCCACCACCACCAAATGGCGCGGGAGAACATCTAGCGCCAGGATAGAGGTGTTAGTGAGGTAATCGATCTCCTGCAGGCCAGGCATCTCAGGCACCTGGGCTCGACCACCAACATTGATAAAAATTCGTGGGGCCGTGAGGAGTTCGTCGCCAACCCGCAGCGTGTCTGCTCCTTCAAAACGGGCCTGACCATGAACCACAGTCAGACGATCCATACCACGGAGCCAAGTCTCAACGCCGTTCCGAGAAGCGGCCACAACTGCGTCGGCACGCGCCTTAACCCGCTTCATATCGACACCAACCTCACTGGAGATCACCACACCATAATCAGCGGCGCGACGAGCCAGATGAGCAGCATAAGCGCTGGCGACAAGCGTTTTGGTCGGCGTGCAGCCGGTGTTAACACAAGTGCCTCCAAACAAATGTCGCTCGATCAGTGCCACCTTCATCCCTGCCGTTGTCAGCCGTCCAGCAAGCGATGGCCCTGCCTGCCCGGCACCAATGATCAGCGCGTCAAATAGTTGGTTCATAGCAGCACAGCGTCCTAAGGCCCTTTAGTATGGCAGAGGATTGTAATGTGCTGACGTGCTCAGCCTTACTTTGTAAAACTTAAGGCTAAACATCTTAAAAAATTTCTCAAAATCCATCCTAAGAAGGAGCGCCCTTAGCCAGCAGGCAGAAGCTTCTGAAGGGGAACGGGTTGTTTGATATTAACTCTGCCCACTCTTTAAATACTGGCCTGGAGGCCATTCAAATGAATCTGTTGAAAGAAGCAATGAGCCTAGCTGAAGATACAGCTGGATACACTTTGTCTAGCTTTCAGAAGCTGGTTGAACTGCGAGATCGGGCTAAAGGGGATGAAGCAGCCCTCATCAGTAGGCTGGTAGAAACCTTTATCGCTCAAGCCCCCGCCAATATCGTGCAGCAGATAATGAAAATGATTTAGTCTTACCGAGAATGTACTCACTCTGCTGGGTACTGTAAGAGGGTCGAACCTAATGACTCTCAACTCTCTATCCCACTGCTGTCTCTTCAAGCGGTGGGATTTCTCATTGCAAACATCTGCACCTAGAGTTTCTTGACGTACCTGGCGATGGGAAACAGCCTAAAGCCGACCTTTTCATAGGTGCTACGTGCTGAGGCATGACCGGAATCGCCGCCGGTCTCAACCATAGCAATAGACATCCCAGCATCTTTCATCCAATCAAGAGCAAATTCTATGAGAGCAGTGCCAATGCCATGACCCTAAAGGTCTGGATCGACAGCAACCATGTGGATTTCACCCATACTGTCTTCTGAGTGTAGTTTCATGGCTACAAAGCCCACAGTAGAATCTGCATCGATAGCAACCCATACGTTTGTGTCTTCCGCAGTGCAGACATCCTCGACCGCCTTCTGCTGGCTCACACGCCAATTATCGGAATAGAATGCCCGATACAGATCAGCGTTCATCGCGTTCTGAATCGAATCAGAGACCGGAGCCCATGCCCGAAGCGAAAGACGAACAACAGCATCAAGGTGATTTGAGTCGTATGGTTGAATTTGCATCTTGCCTACCGGAGACAACCTTAAAATGCAACATCCGCAGCAATCTCCTGCCATTGAGTAGCCAAATCTTCGGCAGTAGAAACCTCAACAGCGGCAAGGTTTAACGGGTAATCCACATTGTCTCGCTCGATCCAGCGCGCGGCTGTAAATTGACCATTGCTTGCCCTTAATATAAATCCAGACTCTCGACATTCTGAAGAAGCAAGATATAACACTCCGGGGGCTACTTGCTCGGGTTGCAAATCCTCTGGCTCATCTTGGACATTCCACATCCGCGTTTTGGCTACTGGCGAAATCGTATTAACGAGAATTCCATGCTCTTGGGAACGCAACCCCACCAAATTCTCGAATCTTGCTTGCAGCATTAGCTGCCACGTCCGGATCGAATCCGATTCCATCCTTGTTAACGCCTGCGTCATGCACAACGACACGCGCTCCTCTTTCCGCCAGCAGACGGGCATAAGCTGCCCCCAAACCTCGCCCGCTTCCAGTAATAATCGCTACTTGATTGTCGAGTCGGATCATGTTTTCTCCAATACAAAAACGATAAGGCACGCCTTATTTCGTACAATAGGAGGCCGCCATCCGACTGTCCAATATATATTTGACTAGGATTAATAGGTTAAACATATAAATGTGATGGAACTACGGCACCTGCACTACTTCATCGCAGTGGCTGAGGAATTACACTTTAGTCGAGCAGCAGAGCGGTTACGCATTTCCCAACCCCCGCTCAGTCAGCAGATTCGTGGTTTGGAAGATGAACTAGGAGTCAAGCTGTTTGAACGAACGAAGCGGCAAGTGCATCTGACGGAAGCAGGCAAAGTGTTTTTGGAGCGCTCCTACCTGGTGTTAGCACAACTCGATCAGGCAATCGAAGTGACACAACAGATAGGGCGAGGTGAGGTTGGACGGTTGGCGATCGGCTTTGTCGGCTCTGCAACGTATACCGTACTGCCAAATATTTTAAGTGTCTTTCGAGAGCAGTTTCCTGCTGTAGAACTGCGATTGCATGAACTGACGACTGCTCAGCAAATTCAAGCCCTGCACCACAAACAGGTTGATGTTGGCATTGTTCGTTCTGCCATTATCGAGCCAGGTTTGAGTGTGAAATGCATTTTGCAAGAATCATTGGTATTGGCGTTGCCAGCAACCCACCTGCTCTCTGCCCAGACTAAAGTATCTCTCTCCGCACTGGCAGATGAATTATTCATCCTATTTCCTGCCAAGATGGGACCCATCTTTTACGAGCAGATTATTAACATTTGTCAGCAAGCTGGATTTAGTCCAAAAGTTGCTCAAGAGGCAGTTCAGATGCAAACTATCATCGGCTTAGTTGCAGCAGGACTGGGCATCGCTTTCGTTCCCGCCTCCTTGCAAAACTTCCACAGAAGCGGAGTCGTTTACAGACCCTTACAAGAGCAGACACCCCAAACCGGACTTTATCTTACTTGGCGGCAGCATGATTCCTCACCGGTAATAAGAGCATTTCTCAGCTTGGCACAGCAGACGACACAACACGAGCCAAATCTTAACGATACGTGAGTAATTAGGGACCAAACACCTCACCTAGTAGTGTCCCCAAGTACTATCTCAGTAGTAACCTGAAGCAGCCTAACGGCTCCCTCACTAGATGCAGACATTCTCTGTCTCTTGCCAATACTTTGACTTCGTTCTGGTGCAGCGGAATTGTTAGGCGTTCTGATCGTTGCCAGACTCGAGTTCCAACGTCATCAAGTGCTCGTCGTAGAATTGTCCATCCTTCGAAAAGGTTTCCTGTTCAGTACCGTAGATACGGAAGCCGAACGACTGATAAAGGCAGATTGCCCCTTCTTGTTGGGTCACAACAGTTAAATTGACCCTCCTAATACCTGGAGTGTTTGCTGCAGTGATGTGCTTCGAGTCCTTGAGGACTGGGCTCAGAAGGGGCGGCTGATCAAAAGGGGTGGAGAGTGAATCCAGGGGCGTCTACTCGTCGGGCTCGGTGGCCAACAGCTTGTTTAGGGCATCGTCGAGCTGTGGAAGTTTTGTGCCACACCACTAGAAAAGCGCAGATTGACTTGAACCAGGACAGCTAGATTGCAGCTTGGTAGCATTCGTATGCTTCAGCCCCAAAGCAGACAAACCTGACCTGCTCAAGGGCAGAGTTGCTCTCTAGGAAGGTCTTGGCTTGTGCGATCGCAATCTTTGCCGCCCGCTCCAGCGGAAAACCATAGATCCCCGTACTGATCGCTGGAAAGGCAACGCTGCTGAGAGAAGCCCAACTGCTAAAGCCAAACTATTGCGGTAGCACTGAGCCAGCAAATCATCTTCGTTGTGCTGCCCGTCCTGCCACAGAGGCCCCACTGTATGAATCACCCATCTAGCCGGGAGGTTGTAGCCTGCGTAATCTTGGCCTGCTCGGTTGAGCAACCCCCCAGAGTTCGGCACTCAGCCAACAACCCTGGGCCAGCAGCCCGGTGGATCGCCTCATCTGCCCCACCTCCCCCCAGCAACGATTCATTCGCTGCATTCACGATGGCATCCACTTTTTGACGGGTGCCTGGACAACTTGAACCCGCTCTTTCCAGTTTGAAGTCACTGTTCTCACCTCAGATCCGCAAGATTGCTGGCAAAGCGAAAGTATCAAATTAATAGGGATATTGATAGGGCTGGAGAAACTGTGTCGCCCGGTACACATGAAAGACTTCCGTCTCGGCCCCGCCTCGGGTAATGGGAATAGCGGCGATCTCTTCTATTGCTGCAAAGTTTTCCCGGTAGCTGTCGGTGATTTCAGGCTGCTCATGGAACCGCTCCAGGGTCAT